>NZ_JASDCD010000079.1:0-892 GCF_030408095.1 Pseudoalteromonas sp. APC 3893 | reverse complement strand
TTCATCAAATTTATTTCTGAATTCTTTCGCTGTGGCAAAATATTTATTATTTCTGACATGCTCATTCATTACTTTCCATAGCCGCTCTATTGGGTTTAAATTGGGACTGTACGGCGGAAGAAAATGGAGTTTAATATTAAGCTCATCAGCTTTGTCTTTTACAACTTTTGCTCGATGGTAACCTGCACCATCTAAAATTAAGTGAATACGTTTATTGCTAGCATTTTCAGCACGTAGCTCGGTAAAGAACGCTTGGATAGTTTCGCTATTCACTTTCTCATAACGTTTAACTTGAGCGCCGGCTAAATTATTCAAATCAATAGCACCAACAAGGTTTAATCGTGTTCTGCTACCGGTGGTTTCTATCGCTTTATCATGCCCTTTTTTTATCCAGCCACAACTTACTTTTGTTACTTGGGTTGGATGCATAGCATCCATAAACAAGATAGGTTCATCAATGGCTTGCGCTTTTAACTCGGTATATTTTTCAATAAAATCGGCTTGTTTTTCCTCATCAAACTTATGAGGAACACCTTTAGGATATTTATAACTAAAGCTATGTTGATGAAGCCATTTATTTAAACCTGAAATAGAAAAGCGAATGTCATAGGTTTTCCAAATATATTCAATTATTTCATAAGAGCAGCGATACGTTTTCAGCTGAGATGAGTAACAACTTCATTTGTTTGTGTTTTACTCAAATAAGGTTGTGAGCCACCATTTTCTGGGGCTAACTTATTTTTGCTTACATAATCATCAATATGCCTAACAATACTCGTTTCATGAAGTTGTAATGCCTGAGCAATCATCGACGTTGACCAACCTTCAGAACGAAGTAAAACAGCTTTAATTCGATCTCGAACACGGCCATCACGACTTGCATCGTGAAGGG
>NZ_JASDCD010000078.1:0-909 GCF_030408095.1 Pseudoalteromonas sp. APC 3893 | reverse complement strand
GTCTGTTTAGGGCTGTTAAGTTTAGCTAAAACGTATTCAAAAGAACGGCTTGAGCAAGCATGTTATCGCGCAATCGTAATGAATACGACCACACTCAAATCAATAAAGCAAATGCTGAAAAAGGGGTTGGATCAACAACCGTTACCCACACAGCAAACTGAGCCAGAAAAGCCAATTACACATAGCAACATACGTGGCACAGATTATTACCATTAAGGAATGAAAACATGATAGACACCATTAACCAGCAACTTCAACTACTCAAGTTATCGGGTATAAAACACGCATTAAAGCAGCAGCTTGAGCAGCCTAATCTATACCAAGAGCAAAGCTTTATAGAGCGCATAAGTTTACTGCTCACCCATGAAATTGACACGCGTGAGCAAAGGAAAATCGACCGACTCGTGCGACATGCAAAATTCCGCTTACCAGCTCAGTTAAACCAACTGATTTACTCACCGACACGTAATATAGAAAAAGCACAGATACGTAATCTAAGCCAAAATAGCTGGCTGAACTTACACCAAAATATCTTAATCACCGGCGCAACAGGGTGTGGAAAAACCTACCTCGCATGTGCCTTAGGGCATGAGCACTGCCTAAAAGGAAAAAGTGTTTACTATATTCGATTAAAAGAACTACTTGAAAGCCTATTTCTAGCTCAAGCAGATGGGAGTTACCGAAAATTACTGGCGAAGCTAATAAAGTATGATCTACTGATTTTAGACGACTGGGGGCTTGAACCACTGAGTGCGCAGCAACGAGGTGATTTACTCGAATTAATCGATGCGCGGTACGGGTATAAATCACACATAATAATAAGCCAGCTCCCGCAGGAAAACTGGCATGAGATGATAGGAGAATCAACTCATGCTGACGCCATTTTAGATAGGCTAATTCATGGTTCGA
>NZ_JASDCD010000077.1:0-1082 GCF_030408095.1 Pseudoalteromonas sp. APC 3893 | reverse complement strand
CTAACTGGATCACATTGATGAAACCAGCCGCCTTGAATAGTGCCATGATCAGGTTAACCGATGAATGTCTAGTGCCCCAGTAAGCCCAAAAGGATATGGGAAAAACCTGGCTGCGATGAGATCGCAATAAGAGATTACTGCGTAACGCACCTATATGTGTTTGCCGTAAGCTACTTGCTTAACAGCCGCATCGACAGACGAAGTAAACGAATTTGTTTATTGATTTAGAATTGACCGTCAATTTATAAAAACGGTCAAAAAGAGTACTATTGCCTATTGACAGAGTTAAGGCTCATATGTGTTATAAGCCACTTACCCTACACTTATTTCTTGATGTTTTTTGGTATAAAACCAAGTAGTTGTTCAGTGCTTTGAATTGTTAGCCGTTGCTCTGGAAACTGGTGCAATTTAATATTTAAGTACTCAGTGCCAGAAATTAATTTACCTACTCGTTTAAGAAAGCTGGGCGTTTTATCAGAAAACAAACCTCTTTCCGATGTAATAGCTTCAATGTCTTGCCAAGGAATAAACAAGTTTTTATGACCAAACTTAAAAGGAAAAAGTACTCTTAAATAAACTCCTTTACTGTTTGCTGCAACTTTCAAAATACCATTATGTCTTGTTTTTCCGATATACCCATTTCCAGCTTGGAAATTTTCGTCTGGATTATCGTATTTATTATTCCCATACTTTTTAGCTAAATTTTGCCAGCCACTTTCTTTTCCTAACGTATAAGAGACACCAAACCAACCAGCTATAAAAACGATAAAAAACCAGTGGGAGGTTAAAAAAGACTCTAATAAGTCCTGAAAATTGATTACATACTCTTGAGCAATAGGAGGAATTTCACCACCAGTGCCAGAATAGAAAGAAAGGATGAAAAATGAAAAAAATGAAACAGCCCAAATTAATCCAATAAACTTTAAAACAATCTTCATACTATCCTTGTGGCTTATAACATTTTAGTATTTATGCGACACGCAGTTTGTGTTGCATAATCGCTTGTTGGACTGAGGCGCTACCTGCTCGGTGTATAGAGTTGGTGTTGTTTATGCTATGGGAATTTGCTTTTTAGAGGCTCT
>NZ_JASDCD010000076.1:0-1094 GCF_030408095.1 Pseudoalteromonas sp. APC 3893 | reverse complement strand
ATTTCAGGCACGTCATCAGAGCCCGTTGGCACGGTCATCACCGTCACGCTGACCGACAGCAGCGGTGTTGAAACTGAGCTAAGCGCAAGCGTGGATGGTAATGGCGATTGGTCTGTAACCAGCCCAGTGCTAGCAGATGGCGATTACAGCGTCAGCGTTAGCGTGACAGATGAGGCAGGTAATACCAGTCAACAAACCGATGACTTTATTCTCAATACGAATGCGCCGAGCATCACCATCAACGCAATCGGCGAAACCAACGACACGACACCGACCATTAACGGCACCAGTGATGCAGCCGATGGCACCACGGTGACGGTGGTGATTGATGATGGTATTAACCCCGCGCAATCAATTGATACCACAGTGAATGGCGGAAGTTGGTCCATTACGGTGGCAGACATATTAGCCGAAGGCGACTTCACGGTGACCGCGTCGGTCACTGAAGGGGGCTTAACCAGTGAAGCGACGCGCACAGGGATTATTGATACCACGATGCCAGACATCAGTATCGATGCGATAGCAGACAGTAACGACACCACGCCCACCATAAGCGGCACAGCCAGTGCTCCACAAGGCAGCATCGTGACTGTCGTATTTAATGATGCAGAAGGGAATTCACACACGGTCACCACACAAATGACGCCATCGGGCACTTGGTCGGTTCCGGCCAGCGATATTCTCGCTGAAGGGAAATACACGGTGACCGCCAGTGTATCTGACCAAGCAGGTAACCCAGCAAGCACCAGCGTGACCGGGCTGATTGATTTAACGCCACCGAGTGTCAGTATTGACGCGCTCGCTGCGGGCAGTGATGTCACGCCATTAATCAGCGGGCAAAGCAGCGGTGTACCAGCGGGGACTCAGGTGACTATCGAGGTCACAGCAGCGAATGGGGCGATACAAAGTATCACGACCACCACAGGCAGTGATGGTAGCTGGTCAATCGAAGTGGCGAATGCCATTAGTGAAGGCGACTACAGTGTGACCGCCAGTATCACCGATGCAGCGGGGAACACCGGCAGCAATACAACCACCGGTGAGATAGACACCATCGCACCGACGGTGAGCATTGACGCGCCAGAATTAACGAA
>NZ_JASDCD010000075.1:0-1100 GCF_030408095.1 Pseudoalteromonas sp. APC 3893 | reverse complement strand
TATACCCATCACACCTCAAGATGCAGAATTTAACACCTGAAAATTGTCGTTAATTCTGCTCGCCAAAATATCGCCTAAATTAGGAAGTGTTTGACTAAAAAACTCATCGATTTTATCTCTAAATTCTTTTGCTGTTGCAAAATATTTATTATTTCTGACATGCTCGTTCATTACTTTCCATAACCGCTCTATGGGGTTCAAATTGGGACTGTAAGGCGGGAGGTAATGAAGTTTAATATTGAGCTCTTTTGCCTTCTTTTTAACATCAAGTGCTCGATGGTATCCTGCACCATCTAAAATGATATGAATGCGCTTGTCACCATCATTCTGTGCGCGTAATTCAGTAAAAAACGTCTGAATTGTCTCACTATTTACTTTCTCATAGCGCTTAACGTGTGCTGCTGTTAAGTTATTCAAATCAATCGCACCAATAAGATTTAATCGTGTTCGACTACCTGTGGTTGCTAATGGTTTATCCTGTCCTTTTCTTATCCAACCACAACTTACTTTTGTTGCTTGAGTTGGGTGCATTGCATCAATAAAATAGATTGTTTCATCAGCTACTTGCGCTTTTAACTCTTCATATTCTTTAATAAAAACAGCTTGTTTTTCTTCATCAAACTTATGTGGCACACCTTTAGGGTATTTGTAGCTAAAATTGTGGCGGTGGAGCCATTTATTCAACCCTGAAATAGAAAAACGGAGCGCATGAGTTTTCCATATATACTCGATGATTTCGTAAGAATAACGGTAAGTATTTTGCGTAATATGTTCAATGACATCCGCCGTTTGATGCTGATTTAAATAAGAGCGAGAGCCACCATTTTCAGGTGCTAACTTGTTTTTACTTATATAATCATCAATGTGCCTGACAATTGTAGTTTCATGAAGTCGCAATGCTTGAGCAATCATCGGCGTTGACCAATCTTCAGAGCGCAGTAATACCGCTTTTATCCGATCTCGAATACGACCATCACGGCTTGCGTCGTGAAGGGCTTCAAGATCTATTTTTTGCTCTGTGGTCAATTCAATTTTTTTCATGTGGGTATCATGATCCTCATTACTGTAAAAATCAAGCACCTTCATTGATCACGGGTATA
>NZ_JASDCD010000074.1:0-1125 GCF_030408095.1 Pseudoalteromonas sp. APC 3893 | reverse complement strand
ATACCAAACACATTTAATTGATGATCTATTTTAATTTAATGCTATTTGTGATCTAATACTGGTAAATTCACTCATTCTTATTGAGCTTAAATTGTCCAACATGCCAGATTTTCCCTACACCCGAGATGCGCGATTAAAAACCCGCTATCAAGTTGTTCGTCAATTTCTTAAAGTTAAAAATCGCACGGCTGTTGCACAAGCGACAGGCGTGAGTCGGCGCTTGGTAAATGAGTGGGTGACAGCTTATCTTACCGATGGCATTGCGGCATTAGACATTAAGAAACAGCCAGGTCGCCCTTGTGCTCTAACACCTAAGCAAAAGCAACAACTCAAAGATTATGTATGCAAACATGCAGTTAAAGATGAAGGGGGTCGCTTAATCGGTGAAGACATTCGTGAGTATATTCGCGAGACATTTGATGTGCAGTATAAGCTTAATAATGTTTATCGCTTATTACATGAGCTTAATTTGTCATGGATTACATCTCGCTCGAAACACCCTAAACAATCAGTTCAGGCGCAAGAAGACTTTAAAAAATTTCCTTCGTAATACGATCATCACAATTCCAGGTCACGTATCACTTGATAGAGTCAATGTCTGGTTCCAAGATGAAGCGCGGTTTGGTCAACAAAATACCACATCTAAAATTTGGGCAAAGAAAGGTTCAAGGCCCCGCGTGGTCAAACAGCAACAATTTCTATCAACTCATATTTTTGGTGCAGTTTGCCCTGCAACAGGCCAGACGGAGGCAATTATAGCGCCTTATTTGAGTAAGGCTATAATGAGGCAACACTTACAACTCATTTCAGATGCGACGCCCTGTGGAGAGCACGCAGTGGTCATCGTTGATCGGGCAAGCTGGCATATGGGTAATGTTGCACAAGACATTAAAAATGTGTCGGTGATACCGCTTCCTCCCTACTCACCCGAACTGAACCCCATTGAGCAAGTGTGGGCATGGATGAGAAATAGAGAGTTATCTAATCGTACATTTGCAAGTTATGACGATATTGTGGAGCAAGTAAGTAGGGCGTGGAATACATTTCGCTCAGATATTGATAACGTTAAGCGTATCTGTTCGAGAAAATGGATAAATTTGATCACTTAATAAAAAGTATTGGTAT
>NZ_JASDCD010000073.1:0-1135 GCF_030408095.1 Pseudoalteromonas sp. APC 3893 | reverse complement strand
TTGATCACCCCTGGCGGGCCGTTTAATACTTGCACTGTGGTTTGTTTGGCTTGCTGGCTGACATACTGATAGCTAATACATGAATCAACAGAAATGATTAACGTGTCGTTGCTAAGTTGAGTTAAGTCACCATGGGGCGTTTGTGTATAAGCTGGCATTTGTTCAGGTATATACTCGTTTAGTAACTCATTGAGCATTTCGTCTGCGATAACAGGCTGTGCCAATTCATCAACAGGCAGTAAGAATAGCATTTGGCTGATACGCTGAGTTTGCCTAAGGGTGGCGATATCTATCTGCTCTAGTAAGTGCGATAACATTAATACGCAGCGGGTTGCTCTATCAAGTTGCGCAAGTTCATCAATTTCAACAAAAATATAGGGCGCATCCAAACTAATATCGCACCTAATTAATGCTTTGCTTGGCTTTGAAAACAGCATTTTATTTGCAACGGCGGTATAAAAACTGCTTACGTTACAACCAGCTGCGTTAATATGGTAAAGGCTATCAAAAGTAAGGGGGGTCATATTACTTCACTATTTTTTTGCGCTGAAGCCACCAATATTTGGCTATTAGCGCCTATTTTTTTAATACTGAGATGGCCACGCCAAAGTAATGAAAAAGATTGGGCGTCAGAGTCAATCACTAAGGTATCGCAACGCATGCTTAACCGCTCGCGCGTTAAAGTATTCACGACCTCCACAATCGGTGGCTGGTATGGCAGCTCTATGCGTTGTTGTTGCCCATATTGTTGCAACGGGTAAAGCCCAGTTAATTGACACGTCCATCCTTTGGCAAATTCGGCCGTAACTTGTTGATCTGCGGGAGCGGTGTTATATAAATCTTTGGGTTGGGCGGTTTTAAATGGGTACTCACCCGCCATTAGAGCTGTTTCGTCAACCTCAGGTAGACGTTCTATGCGTGGTGACCAATGACTCGGTATAGCTGCGAAGCTTGCAACTGGGGTGTTATGGCTTGGTTTTCTAAGCAGTGAATTAGCATACTCAACACTTGGCAGTTGCTGGCCAACCGCCTGCTTATTTTTAAGTTTAAAACCACGACCAATTGGATTTTCTAATAACGTATTGCTGTCGTTATTTAGCTCTTTGCCACCATAAGCTTGCATATAATTAAGCGC
>NZ_JASDCD010000072.1:0-1141 GCF_030408095.1 Pseudoalteromonas sp. APC 3893 | reverse complement strand
ACTTTATATTTCTTATGTCCTTATTCTCCCATTTAGAACTTGTAAAAGATAACCGCTCAACTATCAACCAGCATCATAACCTTGTCGATGTACTTTTCCTTATTATTAGTGCTGTAACATCTGGATGCGAAGGTTGGCAAGATATTGAAGTATATGGTGAAAGTAAGATTGACTGGTTAAAAAAATTTCGTCCTTTCAATAATGGCATACCGACACGACACAGCATTGCTAGAATATTTAGAACGGTCGATACTGAGTCATTGCTACTGAGCATGTACAGCTGGGTCAACCAACAGCGTGTTAAATCAAATCAACCTATCATTGCATTTGACGGTAAAACTATTCGCGGGGCAAGCAAACATATGGCGGATAAGCTACATCTTGTTTCTGCATTCGACTGTGAAGCAGGGTTAACTTTATTTCATCAAACAGTAGGAAGTAAGACAAATGAAATCCCCGCAGTGAGAGAATTACTGCAACTCCTTGATATTAATGACACTCTCATCACTTTAGATGCGCTACATTGTCAAAAAGAGACATTGAAGCAATTAATCAGCCGAAATGCTGATTACCTTGTGCAGGTTAAAGGTAATCAAAAGAAGCTGTCTAGCGCTATTAATGATTTATTTATGCAGCACTATGAATCTGAAGATTCAGAAATTATAAGCCATGTAACACAAGATAAAGGGCATGGGCGTCAAGAAGTGAGAACGGTGGACTGTCTTGATGCTTCATTATTACCTGTTGAAATAAAAGAGAATTGGCCGTCAATTAAAACAATTATTGCGGTACAAAGAGAAAGGAAAAAAGGAGTTAGAACGAGTATAGACACTCATTTTTACCTGACATCAGTCACAGATAACGCGCTAATTAGTAAAGCGATTAGACACCATTGGTTGATAGAAAACCAGCAACATTGGATATTGGATGTCGTGTTTAAAGAAGATGCATCTCAAATTCACGATCCGTTAAGTGCACAACATATGGCGTTATTTCGTCGAGTGGTTAGAAACATGGTAAAACAGCATACGAAAAGTAAGGGTTCAATAAGAAGTAAGTGCGTAAGAGCATGTTATGACGATGCTTTTAGGGAAGAATTGTTGTTTGGTTAACATCATTAACAAAGTGTGCTCGCGCCCTG
>NZ_JASDCD010000071.1:0-1184 GCF_030408095.1 Pseudoalteromonas sp. APC 3893 | reverse complement strand
TTTTGTAGGTATGTTAAACCGTTATCTAAATCATTTGATGAAGATAACAATCATGTCAACAAGACCTATATCTATGAGTAAATTACAGGCTATTTTACGGCTGAAATATTCAGCTAAATTATCCCATCGAGAGATTGCCAGAAGCTTAAATATCTCCCCTGGGACTGTCGCTAATTACGTTAAAAAGGCCAATGAGTTAGGCTTAAATCAATGGCCGTTACCTGAAGATAAACAACACGATACTTTTCTTAAGACAAAAGTCAGGGACTTCTCACCCCGTCAAAAAAGATATCCAACACCTGATTGGCTCGCTATCAACAGGGATTTAAAGCTGCACAAACATTTAACCTTGCAGTTAGTATTCGATGAATTACGTGAGAAAGTTGGTGAGCCTTATTACAGCTATAGCCACTTCTGCCGCGCCTATCGGCAATGGTTGGGAAAACAACGGTTGTCGATGCGTCAGCATCATAAAGGCGGTGAAAAGCTGTTTGTGGATTATTGTGGCCCCACACTGACCATCACATGCCCTACAACGCAGGAGACACGGACTGCTCAAGTATTTGTTGCCGTGCTCGGCGCATCAAATTATACCTATGCTGAGGCAACGTATAGCCAGCAACTTGAAGATTGGGTGATGAGTCATGCGCGTTGCTTTGAATTTTTAGGCGGTGTGCCTGAGCTTGTTATTCCCGACAATCTCAGAAGTGCCGTTAGTAAACCCTGTCGCTACGAGCCTGATTTAAACCCCACGTATCATCAACTAGCCGAGTATTTTAATGTCGCTGTCATACCCGCCAGACCTTATAAACCCAAAGATAAGTCCAAGGCTGAAGTCGGTGTACAAATTGTTGAGCGTTGGATCATGGCACGTCTGCGTAACCAAACTTTTTACAGCTTGGCGCACTTAAATCAAGAAATAACAAAGCTACTTGATGCTATGAACAATAAGGTGATGAAGCAATATCAACAATCACGCAAACAGCTCTTTGATATTGTTGATAAACCAGTATTAAAACCACTCCCTCAAAAGCCCTATCACTATACACAAATCAAAACGGTGCGAGTACACATTGATTATCATGTAGAAATAGAAAAACATTATTATAGTGTGCCGTATCAGTGGGTTAAGAAGCAATTACGCGCACACATAACCAATCAGCTAGTACAGCTTTATCATGGCG
>NZ_JASDCD010000070.1:0-1198 GCF_030408095.1 Pseudoalteromonas sp. APC 3893 | reverse complement strand
GTCCAGGGCGGGAGCATACTTTGATTAATTTATAATCCAAAAAATATTCTCGCCCGATAATCATCACTCCAGCTTGCCTTTTTGATTTTGCTACGTTGACTTGGGGCCCCGCATTCGCATTGCCTCAAAATGTTCATTACAAAGCGCCTAAATAAAGCGATGTTTTCAACTGCACCCTCTAACGCTATTCTTGAATCATCTTCTTTGAAAACAACATCTAAAACATAATGCTGGCTATTTTCAATACGCCAATGTTGTCGTATATAATGCCCTAGCATTTTGTGTTTAGGTGACATTGAACTTATGTAATACGACGTGTCTATACTGCACTTATTCTTTACTGTTCTGTGGCGTTCAACTGCGATTATACTTCTTATTGTTGGCCACTTCTGTGCAAGCTCTGTCGGCAGGTTCGCTTTTAATTGATAGACGTAGCGCTCTTCTTTGCGACCATGGATCTCTTGCTTAATGTGTGTGACGACTTTTTCTTTATTTGCATCAAATACTGCTTGAAATGAATTCGATACAGAATCAAACAATTTGGGTTGATTTTTCTTAACCTGAACAACTACATGTGCCTTTTTATCTGAAATTATTTCAAGTGTTTCACGTTGGCAATGAAGTGCATCCATCGTGATGACACTTCCTTTTACATCAAGTATATCAAGCATTTGACGAACAACACTTATTTCGCCGTTTTTTGTTTTTGTCGGTTTTTGACTCAATACTAACCCTCGCTCAGTATCGTACGCCGTTACTAATTGCAGTGCTGTTTTTCTATCATTTCGATAAGAGCCGCGTAGCACCTTGCCATCAAAGGCAATAATGGGTTTATTTAATGACTGGCGCTGTTCATTTAACCACAAGGCTAAAGCTTCTAATAAGGATTCCGCAACAACACTGCGTAGTATACGTGCTATCGTATGCCGCCGAGGGATACCATGTCTGAAAGCTCGGTACTGTCTGAGCCATGATAGCTTTTCATCACCATAAATTTCAATATCTTGCCATCCCTCACATCCTGAGGATATGGCTGTAATTATCAAGAACATAACATCAATTAGATTATGTTTTTGGTTGATATCAGAACGTGTTTCTTCAATAACAGTAAGGTGGTCTAAGATGCTCAAAATTAAATGCTATAAGTGAATTTTCTCTATTAGATCATATTTTTATTTAAAGTGCGATCCCGCCCTGG
>NZ_JASDCD010000007.1:0-187411 GCF_030408095.1 Pseudoalteromonas sp. APC 3893 | reverse complement strand
AGCCCCCTTTGGTCCGTAGACATCATGCGGTATTAGCAGTCGTTTCCAACTGTTGTCCCCCACCTAAAGGCATGTTCCCAAGCATTACTCACCCGTCCGCCGCTCGTCAGCAAAGTAGCAAGCTACTTTCTGTTACCGCTCGACTTGCATGTGTTAGGCCTGCCGCCAGCGTTCAATCTGAGCCATGATCAAACTCTTCAATTAAAAGTTTTCTTGTTCCCACCCAATAAAGAGTGAAGAACAGCTCAATGAATTCTGAATTTATTTAATATCTTTCGATATTGAATTGACTGTGCTGAATAATTACCAAAGTAACTATTCTGTTGGTCACTCAGTTTCAATTGAGACTCTAAATTTTTTGCGTCATCTAGCGAACTAGAATCTGCTGTTAGAACTCAATCTGTACGAGTGCCCACACAGATGATTGCTTTATATTGTTAAAGAACGTTGCGATTAAAGCGCTTTGCTTTATCTCGCTAGGGCTGCGCATGTTACGCTTTCCTATTTTTTTGTCAACACTTAATTTTAAACTTTTTGAAAATCTAAACTCAAGTTTTACTCGACTTACTAAGTGACTTGCTTGGCTCGCTAAGCGTTGCCTGCTCTGCCGTCTCAGTGGGGTCGCATTATAGGGAGAACAGATTTTTACGCAAGCGTTTTTATCACTATTTTTGCAATTAAATTACAACGCCCACATACACACCGAAACCACACAAGTTACCCACAAAAAACTGTGGATAACTACCGTTTTACGCTTCAACTTATTAGCTATTTATAAGTAATCACTCTTTATACAATAAAGCACCCGAATAGGTGCTTTATTAAAATTAGAAAATTGGATAGGTAAATTAGTATAAAATACTATATAGCTTACGGCGGTATTTAGCTGCTAAAACATCGCCATCAGGGAGCGTTGCAATAATAGCTAAAAAGCTTGGTTTAGCTTCATCAAAGTTTAGGTCTTTCTTAAGTACATTAAACAATGCCTCAAGCGCTTCTTCTTTTCGTCCAGCTTCATTTAATAAGTTACTCAACTGTACCTTTAGCTCAAGATCATTAGGGTGTTTTTCTACCTGCGCTTGCATCGCTTTAATTTCAGGCGAATCGGTCGCTTCAAGAGCTTGTTCACATTTAGCACGAATATTTGTGTAATACGCATCACGCTCACCTTCTTCAACTGTATCCAGCAATGCTTGCGCATCATCTAGTTTATGAATTTGAATACAAATATCTGCTAATACTAATTTAATACGTGCATTAGTAGTATCTAGTTCATAAGCTTGTTTGGCATAATTAAATGCACTATTTAAGTCTTGTGCAACGAGAGCCTGCTTAGCTTGTTCTAGTAGTAGCTCATGTTGTGCTGGTAAATGTTTACCAAGTACTTCTCGCACTTGTTGCTCTGTTTGCGCGCCAGGTAGCATATCAACAGGGGCGGAGTCTTTTAAAAACACAAGTGTTGGTAGGGTTTGTAAACCTATTTGCTGTGCTAGTTGCGCTGCCAACTGTTGCTCTACATCGCAATCCAGTGTCGCGACAAGTAAGTGCTCTGCATATTCACTGGCAATTTTTTCTAAAATAGCAGCTTGCGATTGACACTCAGGACTTTGTGCCGAATAGAAGCTAAGCAACACAAGTTTCTCTTGTGAGGTTTCACCTAACACTTGCTGAAGGTTTTGTGGATTAACATTTACCATATTATTCATTACGATTGATTGCCATATCAGACTATTTAGGGTTTTATATGGTGGCAGATACAATAATTACAAGCCCAGTTCACAAGCCATAAATCAAAAGGTCTTTTATGAAATTTCACAAACTTTGCGCCACCTTGCTTTTTATAAGTCCATTGGCCAGTGCCACAACGTTAGATCTCAAGCTCGATAAAGCCATGCCCGCTATCGAAAAGTTTTATTTAGATTTACATCAATCTCCTGAACTTTCATATCACGAGCAACAAACCGGTCTAAAAATTTCTCACCAACTAAAACAACTTGGTTTTAAGGTTACTGATAATGTAGGTGGCTTTGGTGTTGTCGGTGTTTTTAAAAATGGTGATGGCCCAACAGTGATGATCCGAACTGATACTGATGGCCTTCCTATAACAGAACAAACGGGTAAGTCATACGCATCCAAAGTTACAGTAGTAAATGACGATGGCGCGAATGTGGGTGTGATGCACGGCTGCGGTCATGATATTCATATGAGCTCGTTTATCGGCACGGCACAACAGCTTGTTATGCATAAAGATTCATGGCAGGGAACATTAATGATGGTCGCGCAACCTGCTGAAGAAGTCGGTGGTGGTGCAAAAGCAATGCTAAAAGAAGGTTTATTCTCTAAGTTCCCTACACCTGATCATGTGGTTGCCTTACATGTTAGTGCTAGTGTTCCTGCTGGTAAAGTGAGTATGAAAAACGAATACACTATGGCCAGTGTAGACTCTGTTGATATCACCGTAAAGGGTAAAGGCGGACACGGTGCTTACCCACATACCACTATTGACCCTATCGTTATAGCATCACGTATTGTATTAGCATTACAGACTGTTACTAGCCGAGAACTTTCTCCGCTAGAGCCTTCCGTTATAACTGTGGGCTCTATTCATGGGGGCTCAAAACACAATGTGATCTCTGATCAAGTAAAGCTTCAACTTACACTGCGTAGCTATAACCCAGAAGTACGTTTACAACAAATTGCAGCGATAAAGCGAATTTCCCAAGGAATTGCGTTAAGTGCAGGCTTAGACAAGTCACTCATGCCAGAAGTATATGTTCATGAAGATGAGTCAATTCCATCAACTTATAATAACCCTGAACAAACAAATATTGTACGTAATGCGATTAGCTCAGCTATTGGCAAAGATAACGTGCTAGAAACGCAAGCAGTTATGGCTGGCGAAGATTTTGGTTTATATGGCCGAACCGAGCAAAATATTCCTATCACGTTATTTTGGCTCGGTGGCGTAGAGCAATCACAATATACTGCAGCACAAAAATCCGGGCAGACTCTACCGTCATTGCATTCGAGTAAGTTCGCCCCAGATTACAAAGTCGCCTTACCTACAGGTATTAAAGCGATGAGTAATGCAGCCGTTGCGCTGTTTAATAACTAAATCGAGTTTGTAATTAGGCTGATTTTGTTTTTGGTTTAGCTTTTCTCTTAAAACGTCGCTTTTGCGGCGTTTTTGGTAATTGCGCAAAGGCTTGGCTATTACATTGGCCTGCTTGGCCGATAAAATGTGATAAATCGTTTAATAACGGAGTTAAAAACTGTTGGTAGCTCATACGCTGCTCTGCGATATCGCCTAATGAAGCTTCCCACTTCGCGGTTAAATCAGGGCTAGCTAAGCCTTCTGGTAATACTCCTATAAGGGCTTTTCCTGTCTCTGTAGCTAAAATACTTTTACCTTGGCGTTGTAAAAAGCGGCGCTTGAATAATAGTTCTAAAATACCTGCACGGGTTGCTTCAGTTCCTAAGCCATCAGTGTCTTTTAGAATTCTTTTGATATCTGGATTTTTCACATAACGACTTATTCCCGTCATGGCACTTAACAAGGTTGCATCCGTAAAATGAGCTGGCGGGGTCGTCATTTTATCAACCACTTCGCCATGGCTACAGTCAAGCACTTGCCCTTTAACTAACGGTGGTAAAGTTTGCTCATCTTTTAGCGCTGATTTACCCATGAGTACTTTAAAACCTAAGCTGACCTCTTGTTTTGCATTCGCTTTAAATAAACCACCAGCAATAGTTAGCTCAACCTTTGTTTCATTAAATATATAGTCAGGGTAGAACTGAATGAGGTAATGCCTACAGACCAAGCTATAAACCTTAGCTTCGTCTGAGCTCAACCTTGCCGACGTTAATTGTTTAGCGGTCGGGATAATGGCGTGATGCGCAGCTACCTTTGCATCATTAAAGCATTTACTACGTTTACTGGTGTCAGCCTGACTACAATGCGCTTCACTTTGCCCACCATTATTGGCAATCGCTTTTATAATGCTCGCAGCTTCCCGATGGTGATCTTTTGGCAGATAACGATTATCTGAACGAGGATAAGTAATGAGCTTATGGCGTTCATATAACGTTTGGCAAATATCTAACACTTTTTGTGCTGGCATCGTAAACGCTTTTGCCGCATCTATTTGTAGGGCTGATAAATTATACGGTAAAGGGGCTTGTTGTTTTTTCTGTTTTTGCTCAAGTGCCGTAACCTCGCCTTTTTGTTCTGCTATTCTTGATACTACATTCTCTGCAAGGCCTCGATGCAGTACTCGTCCTTCTTCATCTTGATAAGGTTCACACGCTTTACTTGGTTGCCATTTAGCTGTAAACGAGTGTTGCTCTGATGTTGTTAAGTGAGCCAACACTTCATAAAATGGTTTTGCTACAAAGTTAGCAATTTCATTATCTCGATTTACCACTAAGCCAAGGATTGGAGTTTGCACTCGCCCAACTGAAAGCACATTACCAAACCCAGCTTTTTGCCCTGCTAAGGTATACGCACGTGTTAAATTCATACCAAACAACCAATCGGCACGGGAGCGGGCCAGTGCAGAAACACTTAGTGGAATAAAGTCACGATTGATGCGCATACTTGCCAAAGCTTTTTTTATCGCACTAATATTTAAATCACTAATTAGTAAACGTTGAGTTTGCTGCTTTTTAGATTGAGATAGCTTGACTTGATCGATGACCTCATCAACCAAAAGCTGTCCTTCGCGGTCAGGATCGCCTGCGTGAACCAATAGATCAGCTTGTTTGATTAGCTTTTTTAAAATGGTGAGCTGCTTACGAGTTTTTGTTTTAGCTTTTAATTGCCATTGCTCAGGGATGATAGGTAAATCATCAAAGCGCCACTTTTTATATTGCTCGCTATAGTCATCAGGTTCAGCTTGTTCTAGCAAATGGCCAATGCACCAAGAAACACAATCACCATTAGCAACTTCAATATAGCCATCATGCTTTTTATGTGGCTTAGGTAAAGCATCGGCAATAGCACGACCAAGGGAAGGTTTTTCAGCAATGTATAATTTCACACCTGGACCATAACAGCTGTTTATATAAACAGTAGTTTAGCACAAAAAAATTTACTGGGAAATATTAACCTGAGGTTTGCGCAGTAATACATAAATCAGTGGTAAATAGCAGATGACTACTGTAGCAATGTTAATGATTGGTAGAAGGGTTTTGTACATCATAGTACTGTAAGAGAGATCCCAAAGATGACGATCTACTAAGCGAAATAGCTGTAATAAAGGTGCAGCTATAACTACAAGTTGGCCGAGCACACTTTGCCAAAGATAAACCTTATCTTTAATGCCTAAATAAGCAATCAAGGCCATCCACGCTAAATCGTTAAATGCCCAGACAACATAGCGCCAAATATATGGGTCATCAAACTCTCTTAAGCTTGAATAAATCACTGCGCCATACAAAAAGAAAACTGCTGTAATCAAAGCGAAGCGAAATGCCAACCAATCCTTACGTAGATAGAATATAAAAATAGCTGGGAGCAAAAACAGCACCCAGCTATGTTCAAGTACAAAAATTAAATTGTTCACCCAATTAAGCATTCGCGTTACTTAACATTCTTTTCTTCATCATCGCCACCTGAACCATTACCGGGCATATAGCTATATTTATCAATCTTTTTCATAAGTCACTCCGTTACACTTGCTAAGGAGCATTTACTTTATGCTAAAATCGGTACTTTGCCAAGCATCATCACCTAACTTCGATTGGGTCGGACTCTTTCGCTTTACCCTGCATTATGGAAATTTCAACGCGGCGATTACGTCGTCTGTCGGCATCTGACTCATTTGGTACCAGAGGTCGCGTTTCAGCATGCCCTACAACGACCATTCTGCTCTTATCAAAACCCTGAGCTTTTTGCATTTCAGATGCAACCGCGACCGCTCGTTTTGAAGACAAATCCCAATTATTGGTGTATAGCTCATTAGATACTTGGAAATCATCGGTATGGCCTGAAACCGTAATTTCACCGGGTACATCTTTTAATAAAGTCGCTATGTCTTGAATAATAGGCTTAAATCGGGGCTGTAAAAAAGCACTCCCTGATGGGAATGAGCCATTTTCACGAATACGGATAATGATTTGCTGACCTAGCGATTCAAGTTCAATTGCGCCATCCATGATTTGTTGTTCTAATTGCTGAGCTATCTTTTTAACCAGTTCGTTGACTTGCTCTTGATCTGCAGAAGCTGAGGCTTGATCTAATGCTTGCTGTTGAGCGGTACTTTGTGACTCACCACCACGTTTATTACCACGCTGCTCTTGACGACCACCCGCTGAACTTTCATCCCCAGCTTGAAACTCAAGCATTTGCTGTGTCATTTCAACAGTTTGCTGTTGAATGGTCTCAATTGGTGTAGGCTCTGGTTTACCTGGGGTAAATTCCATTGCTATCACGGAGGTTCCTTTAGGAATATCTTTAACTTCTATTTTGTTTTGCACACCAAAAGCAAACTTCATCGAGCCAGCTATTTGTTTGAACTTAAGCACATCCATTTCTGAAAATGCGAGCAAGAGTACAAAGAAACACATTAATAATGACATCAAATCAGCAAATGTGCCCATCCAAGCAGGTAAACCTGGAGGTGGACATTTACACTCTTGCTCAGACATGCTTACTCCTCGGTATCCACATTGCGTTTAGACTCAGCAAGGTAGTTTTTCAAAATACCTTCTATTACTTTTGGATTTTGACCATCTTGAATTCCCAGTACGGCATCTAGAATAAGTCGCTGATTCATTGCTTCTTCTTCTTTACGCAGCTCTAATTTAACTTGGATAGGAATGGCGATAACATTAGCTAAAAAGGCGCCGTATAAAGTCGTTAATAATGCAACAGCCATTGCAGGACCTATCGCTTTAGGATCATCCATGTTTGAAAGCATAGCCACCAAACCGATTAATGTACCAATCATACCCATTGCGGGAGCAATATCTGCCAGTGCTTTAAATAAGCCCGCGCCGGATTCATGACGTGTGGTAGTAAGCGAAATATCTTTTTGTAAAGTCGCACGTACTACATCGGCATCATGTCCATCAACTAGCATATCAACCCCTTTGCGCATAAATGCATTGGGTATTTCAGCTTCTTCTAGGGCTAAAAAACCGCCTTTGCGCGCTGAATCTGCCAGCTCTACCGCTTTTTCAATCAACTCTTCTGGGGATTCAATTTTAAACATGAACGCTTTAGCGCACACTTTACCAATACCTAAAAATTGACCCATTGTGTAGTTTGACAATACGATAAAAATCGAGCCACCAAATACAATGACAACTGATGGCGTATTATAAAACATAGCAACTTCACCGTTACTACTTTGCACCATCGACATCACGATTAAGCCAATTGCTCCGAGAATACCTATAATGGTTGCTAAATCCACTTACCCCTCCAGAGGAATTGCTATTTTGCTACTTAAGGTAACAAACTTTTATTATTAACTGCTTATCGGCAAAACATTGAATTACTTAAATCATTTAGTTAAATAAATGATTTAAGTTTACTGCCTATTATAGTGTCATTCTAATCAAACTGCCCCAACCCGCAAGGGTTAACCCTAGGTTCAGCTAATTAAAATGTCGCCATAAAACGAAAATACATAAAAAAAATGCATCAGTCTTTGACCTAGTTTAGCATTCCCCCTAAAATTGGCCTCACATTTATCTCATCTAAGTAAAATCCACTATGGCGACTAAAAAACCTGAAAACTTGAGCTTCGAGCAAGCACTTGAAGAATTAACCGTAATCGTCACAGACATGGAGCAAGGTGATTTATCGCTTGAACAATCATTAAAACAGTTTGAACGCGGAATAGCATTAGCAAATGCATCGTCTAATAAGCTCCAACAAGCAGAACAAAAAGTGGCTATTTTAATGGGTAATGACCCACAGTCAGCGTTAAGCAATTTTAATAATAATATGGAATAGTCGGTGCTAATAAAACAACAGATAAAATCTGCTCGACAAGATGTTGAAGCAACACTAAATCAATATTTTTCGCAGCCTCTTGATACAGAAGATAGCATTAAAGAAGCCACTCACTATGGTATTTTAAATGGTGGTAAACGTATACGTCCTTTTCTTGTTTATGCCACAGGAGAAATGCTTGGTGCAAACAAACAAGATTTAGACATCCTTGCGGCTGCAATTGAGTGCATTCATAGTTACTCATTGGTTCATGATGACTTACCCGCAATGGATGATGATGAACTTCGCCGAGGTAGACCTACTTGCCATATAGTTTATGGTGAAGCACATGCTATTTTAGCTGGTGATGCCTTACAAACATTAGCGTTTGATTTAATCGCGAATCATGAATTCAAAATACCTGCGAACCAACAAGTAAAAATGATTGCCGCATTAAGTAAAGCTTCAGGTATTGAAGGTATGGTAGGCGGACAAGCGTTGGATATAGCAGCTACGGATCAAGCAATTAATTTAGCTGCTCTTGAGAGAATCCATAAACTTAAAACAGGTGCATTATTAAACTGTGCAATAACGTTTGGAGCATTAAGCGCACCGAGTGTTAATGAGCAAACGCTAGCGCAATTGACAATATTTGGCAATGCTATTGGCTTGGCTTTTCAGGTACAGGACGATATTCTTGATGTCGAAGGTGACACCTTCACTCTAGGAAAACCACAAGGTTCGGACATTGCAGCAAATAAAGCAACCTACCCGGCATTGCTAGGCCTTGCTGGGGCTAAACAAAAAGCACAACAACTATTAAATCAAGCTCTCGATGCTTTAGCAAAAATAGATGCAGATACTAAGCAACTAGAAAATTTAGCCAAATATATAGTTGAACGCGATTATTAAGCATAGCTCAATACCAAACAGCTAAAGACGTACAAAATAACTAATAAATCAGAGTAATAATACGCTATAATAGTCTCTGGTTAGCGAAGGATGTATTAAAAATCATGACACTTGATAGTAGCAAGTATCCATTATTAGGCTTGGTTGACGAACCAGCCCAGCTGCGTGATTTAGCGCAAGATAAACTACCTGCATTTAGCGATGAGCTACGTGATTATTTACTTAACTCAGTGTCGCAAAGTAGTGGTCATTTAGCATCAGGCCTAGGGACTGTCGAACTCACTGTAGCTTTGCATTATGTCTATAATACGCCAGCTGATCGCCTAGTATGGGATGTAGGCCATCAAGCCTACCCACATAAAATTCTTACAGGTCGTCGCGACCAAATGCACACCATTCGCCAAAAAGATGGTCTGCACCCTTTTCCATATCGTGATGAGAGTGCATACGACACCTTCAGTGTCGGTCATTCAAGCACTTCTATATCTGCAGCCCTTGGTATGTCTATTGCTGCGCAAAAAGAAGGCAAAGGACGCAAAACAGTAGCAGTGATTGGTGATGGCGCCATCACAGCTGGTATGGCGTTTGAAGCTATGAATCACTTAGGTGATGTCAAATCAGATATGCTGATCATTTTAAACGACAATGAAATGTCGATTTCTGAAAACGTGGGTGCTTTAACCAACCACTTTGCTCGCATTTTATCTGGCAGCTTTTATACCAATATCCGTGAAGGCGGTAAAAAGTTACTTTCAGGGGTCCCGCCAGTAAAAGAATTGGCCAGTCGCATGGAAGAGCATTTAAAAGGCATGGTGATCCCGGGTACTTTCTTTGAAGAGCTTGGGTTAAATTATATTGGCCCAATTGATGGCCACGACGTCACTATGTTGGTTGATACATTACGTAATATGCGTAATTTAAAAGGGCCACAGTTACTGCATATTAAAACGCAAAAAGGTAAAGGTTATAAGCCTGCTGAAGCTGACCCTATTGGTTACCATGGCGTACCAAAGTTTGATCCTGCCATTTCAAGCTTACCAAAATCAAAACCAGGAGCTGCAACTTTTTCAAAAGTGTTTGGTGACTGGCTTTGTGATATGGCAAGCCAAGATAGCAAGCTAATGGCAATTACCCCTGCCATGCGTGAAGGCTCCGGTATGGTGCGCTTTTCAAAAGAGCACCCTGAGCAGTACTTTGATGTCGCTATTGCAGAGCAACACGCAGTTACTTTAGCAGCCGGTTTTGCTTGTGAAGGCTTAAAACCTGTCGTTGCAATATATTCAAGCTTTTTACAACGCGCGTATGATCAGCTCATTCATGATGTGGCGCTGCAAAACTTACCGGTATTGTTTGCCATTGACCGTGCAGGAATAGTCGGCGCTGATGGCGAAACACACCAAGGTGCTTATGACTTAAGCTTTATGCGGTGTATTCCCAATATGATCATTATGGCACCTAGCGATACCAATGAGTGTCGTCAAATGCTGTATACTGGCTATCAATGCAATCAGCCCGTTGCTGTACGCTACCCTCGTGGCAGTGCCGGTAGTAGCGAAATCACTGAGCAAATGACCTCTCTTGAAATCGGTAAAGGCCGAGTGATTAAACAAGGTAGTAAAGTTGCAATCTTATCTTTTGGTACATTACTAGAAAATGCGCACATGGCAACTGAAAAGCTCACGGCAAGCCTTGTCGATATGCGTTTTGTTAAGCCTTTAGATACCGATTTGATTGATTCACTACTTAGCGACCACGATACCATTGTAACCCTTGAAGATAACGCCATTGTTGGTGGCGCTGGTTCTGCAGTTAATGAGTATTTAGCTGCAGTGAAAGCAAAGGTAAGTATTTTAAACCTAGGTATTCCGGATGAATTCATTAAGCATGGCACGCAAGAGCAAATGCATGACGAAATGGGGTTAAGTCCACAAGGTATACTCAACAGTATAAAAAGCTTTATTGCTGACTAAGCGATATAGCGACTAAATCACTCGAGAAAGTCCGGTTAAATAATAAAAAGTGTGCTATTGAATAAACCGCACCTATCCTTATCTTATTGTTTTATGTAATTGAGTATGAGTTGAGTACAAAAGCCAGCTATCTAGCTGGCTTTGATACTTCAATTTCATCCACTTTTATACTGTAAAATCGTACTCTTTTTGTGTCCGCCGAGCATAGTATGCAAAGCCTGCTTTTGAGCGTTTATCCTGCAAAATCCAGTCATGCGCTTCTTTGGCTAGTTCAGGGTTGATTTCTTTTATCTCACCTGCAGCTTCTGCTAATAACTGTAGCTTGGCAGCTCGTTCACATTGAATGGCTAACATACAAGCTTCTTCAATAGTGCGACCAGCTACAACCAAACCATGATGGCACAATAGTGCTGCTCGCTTATCACCTAAAATACCCGAGATAATTTCACCTTCTTCATTACCCACTGGCACTCCCGGCCACTTAGCAAGGAAAGCGACATCGTCATAAAGCATACATGTATCCATATGCGAAATTTTTAATGGCCGTTCCAACATAGATAATGCAGAAACATGCGGCGGATGAGTGTGAATAATGCACCCTACATCAGGTCTTGCTTTGTAAATCCAAGAGTGAAACCGATTTGCAGGGTTTGGCATTCCATCCCCTTCTACGACTTCCAAATCTTTGTTTACTTTAAGTAAGTTATCTGTCGTTATTTCATCAAAACCATAGCCAAATGGTTGAGTGAAGTATTCATCAGAGTGCTTATCACACGCGGTTATTTGGCCCGCCAAACCTGAGTCATGCCCCTGTGCGAAAAGTATTCGGCATGTAAGTGCCACTTTTTGTTTCTCACTCCATTTGCCTTCAGGTAATTTTTGAGCAATCTCTTCACGACTTTTGGCCATGATAG
The DNA here is from genome assembly GCF_030408095.1 of Pseudoalteromonas sp. APC 3893. Classification (NCBI taxonomy): domain Bacteria; kingdom Pseudomonadati; phylum Pseudomonadota; class Gammaproteobacteria; order Alteromonadales; family Pseudoalteromonadaceae; genus Pseudoalteromonas; species Pseudoalteromonas sp. APC 3893. The sequence continues at coordinate 175,673 of NZ_JASDCD010000007.1, read as the reverse complement.
ATTGTTTATCCATTGTTAGTGTGGTGCTCATTCTTACATCCATCTTGTTACGTGAACGCTATACTCGCACTTTCTAATTTAACTGCGGGAGGTATTTTATTTTCAATCGCGTCAAAAAAGGTCAAACGTGCTTCTATTATTTGTTCACCTGCTTTAATCATATTGTCGAGTTGAAATTCGTTTGAACCTGCTATTTCTAACATAATGTCATTTAATGTTTCTGCATGTCCATCATCACATTCAATATGTAAAAGTAAAAAATGTATTTGTTCATCAGGTACACCATGATGTCTAAATCCCGCGACCAAGCTCGAATACAGCTCGGGTACAATCGCTTCAGCACCGATGCATAATGCACCAAGCCCAAATGCGGGGTTTAACTCTCGACAGTGTGCAAACATACAATCAATTAAAGCCTGTGTTTCCTGCTTAATTTTGGTTGAATCAAGCTCAATATCAAAGCTATCTAACATATTGCGATAAATAATGTGATGAGGAGTTGGGCTACCAGGCTCTAAACCCAACTCTTCGAATAAGTTTTCCGCCAATTCCATTACTTGGTCATTTGATGGTAAATTCGCCATCATTGCACAAAGGTAACGTGTAAAGTAAGCACTGTATAAACCCTGCTGAAGTAAAAATGCTTTTAACTCATCCAGTGAAATTGAACCATCTCTGCACCTTTTCAAAAATGAATGCCCATTCAGCCTTGTTGCTAGCGCTTTAATGCTTGTTTCAAGCTTGCTTATACTCTGTGTCATTTTATTGTCTCCGTCACGCGTTTTTACTTGCTTCTATCCTTTAAAAGAAGCGTTAACATACATTAAGTAAGTAATCACTTACTTAAAACTTTTTTCGACCGCCTTTTCGTATGTAAGAGCCGCCGTAGTGGTCGGCTTAAACTACAATACCGATTCGCTTACAACGCCTCTGAGCCGATAACGCTGCAGCTTACCCGTAACTGTTTTAGGTAAATTTTTTGTATATTGAAATAAATGAGGATATTTCCATCTTTCAAGATTTTGTTTCGCATATTCCTTTAACTCTTTCGTCAGTTGTTCATGATCCTGTCGCTTTGTCACCACAAACGCTTTTGGTCTAGTCGTGGTCTTATGATCACCCACGGCTACAACCGCTATCTCAACAACATCAGGATGGCCTAAAAGTACATCTTCAATATCTTGTGGCGAGACCCATTGACCTGAGACTTTAATTACGTCATCTGCCCGACCTATGTAACGGAAATAACCCTCCTTATCACATTTGAACATGTCGTTTGTACAATACCAGCCATCTTTGAAGCGAGCCTCAGATTCAGTATTATTGTTTTCATAACGACTCGGTAAAGTGGGCCCTTTCAACCATAAAGTTCCAATATCATCATGTGAGCAAATAATTCCCCGTTCGTTTAAAATCTTTGCATCAAAGCCTGGGACAATTTTTCCTGTGTCCCCAAGCGTTCTATTGGAACCGGGAATATTGGTGAGATACGTACTAAATGCTTCAGTAGAACCCAGACTATCTAGGATCACGGCGTTGAATTTTGCCTGCCACTTTCGATTTAATTCTGTTGGCATTCGATCACCTGCTGAGACAAAGCAACGCACTGTAATAAAATCATTGGCACTGATGTTTTCATGTGTCAGCAAGAATTGGTATACAGTTGGCACCGCATAAAAAATTGTTGGCTTATAAAGCTTTATAGATTCAACTATCTCATCAATGGACAACATCGGTGGTGACAAAATCGCCGTTGCGCTATTGTATAAAGCGTTAAAACAGTTATGCAAACCAAACGCAAAACTCATTCTAGAGACCGATAGTGCGCGGTCACTACTATTGATATTAAGTACTTGCGCGGCATAGCGCTCAGCTGCAACAACAAAGTCTTGATGACGATGTAAAATGAGTTTTGGACTGCCAGTAGTACCAGACGAAAACATGCCAATTGCATAATCAAATGGTCGCGTTCGGGCAGGAGCCCAATGTGTGACTCCTTTATCATCCGCAGCATCGCAAATTGGTGCGACTTCTCTAATATCAGCGAATAGAGAAATCAAATCTGTCGGCAAATACTCACTCTCACCGGCTAATTCAAAAAAGTCATCATCACCAAATACGATATCAATCTGTGCAGACCTAACCGCTTGGGCAATTGTCTCTGCTTTTAATAATGGGTTAATAATTATGGCGGTACACCCCGAGTACATCAAAGACAACACAGCAATGGTGAAGTGGGTACTATCATTAGAGATGACCCCAACGCGTGTACCTGGCTTAATATCAAGATTGACGACGTTTGACACCGCATTTTTTATTGAGTGTTCAAAGTCGCCATATTTCATATCACCAAGCGCATGATGAATCGCTATTTTGTCTTGTTTAATTGTACGAGCAATCTCTAAGAGCTTATCAGCAAAGTTAAGTGATTCTGTATGCTTCTTTTCATGAGCAAACAAAATAGCATCAACGGTAATATCTTCTTTCCACATCTTTGCCTCACTAGCTTGCATACAAAGCGAGCTTAAAAATGAGTGCGTATTCTCTTCATCCTTATGTGTGTCTTTACGTGTTGATAACGCAAGCTCTTCTCGCTCAAGAAATTCAATAAGATCCACATCTTGTTCAAGCGCGTCATTTACAAATTCCAGGTCTAGCGCCAGCACGTTTGCTATCTCAGACACCAGCTTTTGCGCTGATACGTTCACGGTATCTTTGGCTATTTTAACACATACATCATTAGCCAGAATGTCATCCAAATAACGTTCAAAAGGCAAAAACGCCAATTCAATATCTTTAGGAATATGCACCTTTACAGTGCGCCCTTTCACCTCTTCCGAATAGTCTAATAAGCTGAAAATAAACCGGTTTAGAGGCGTATCAAGCTCGTCTTGATAGTGGCCTATCGGACCTGAAATATTTGTAATATCAATTTGCTGTACACTTCGCTGATCTCCATCACTTGGCAAGTACTTCAGGATTTTTGCGGAACTCGGTGTACTAGCGCTGCCTTTAACTTGCGTTTCAACTTCCCAACGCACTTTTTCATGATGATAAACACCCAGCGAGGTCAGTCGCTGCTCTATTTCGTCTAACGCGTCGTCTATTCCAGCATTACAGTCATGGTTATACACTGTCAGCTTTTCTAGCTCGGTTGTACTGAGCAAAATGTTATTCTTGGTGGCTATTTCGTTTAAACATTTAAAAACGACATTTTTACAAGCCACTTCATCCGAACCCTGTCGAATGATGATAGATATACGCTCACTTAATTGGTCTGTTACTAAGGTTAAAATTAAACGCGCCGTCGCATAATTTAATTCACCAAACACTATATGATGTTTATTCATGCTTCTAACCCTTCTTCTTCAGTACAAAGTAGCTCTTTATCACTTTGTGTACTTATCCCTCCCAATGACGCATTCGCGACATCATTAGACGTAACGCCTATAATTTGATAGCGATTTTCGTCCCCAGTTGCATACTTAGTGATCGCCCTCATCAAGGCGCGCCCCTTAATCAAAATTTCTTCAAACTCTTCTTCAGGATCAGATAGCCAAGTGATCGCCCCGCCAACCCCAATCTCTATAGCGTTATCACTTGCGACTAAAGTACGAATCGCAACATTTAATTCTGAGGCACCATTGAGGGACATATAACCAATTGAACCGGAATAAATACCTCGAGCTGACGATTCAAGATGATCGATGATTTCAAGTGTTCTAGTTTTAGGCGCACCGGTCATTGATCCTGGGGGAAAGGTTGCACCAAACAAGCTGGCAAGTGTTTCTTGATCTTTTAACCTGCCACGAACTGTTGATACTAACTGATGGACAGAAGCGTAACTTTCTATTTGCATCGCTTTAGGAACCCAAACAGAACCCGCTTCACATACACGGTTTAAGTCATTGCGCAACAAGTCGACTATCATGAGATTTTCAGCACGATCCTTTTCGCTTTCTGCCAAGTCCTGTATTAACGCTGCGTCTTCTCGCTCGGTCGCACCACGTTTTCGAGTGCCTTTGATAGGTTTGGCTTCAACCACTGCATTTCTGCCAACACTAATAAACTTTTCAGGTGATGAACAAAGAACAGAAAACTCAGGACAGTGTAAATAGGCCGCTCTTGGCGCTGGATTTACTTGCCTTAACACATTGTAAAGCGCAAAAGGCTCTACATTTAATGTTGAACGTATTCGGTTAGTTAAGCAAATCTCATAACTTTCACCTTGTAAGATGTATTCCTTACAATGCGCTATTTTTTCAATATATTCCTTTTCATCGTCTTCCAAGGTAAACTCAACATTTTGTTGTGATTTATTATGCTTATCCAACAAAGCATGAGAGTTAGCAGCGGTGTTAACGCCTTCTTTTTCAATCTTTTTGATGCTGTTACTCGTTGTTTCCAACCAAGTAAGTGCGTCGCTCTCTGTGTTAGCTACCACACTGCCTTTTTCAATAGCGACAATATAAACAAGCCCTGTTTTGTGATCAAAAGCAATAAAGCGATCCACAAATACACCTGAAGCATCGGGGTGTTTTGAGCTATATTTATTGTCTACTGACTCCGTTTCAGACTTCAACTCATAACCTTGAAAACCCACCAAACCACCACAAAAATCAAATGGTAAATCTTCCGCGCCAATCACTGTGGCCGCTAAAGACTCGGCCACAAAGTCTGGGTAACATTTTGTTAATTCGGTTTTTTTTCCATGGTTATCTAAAGTAATGTTTTTTGTTTCAACATCATAAGCAAACCAGAATGACTCCGCACCACTGGTATCCCCCATAAATGAAAAACGTGCTTCAGCGTTATTAATCGAACTTGAATCTAACCAAAAGCTGTACTTCGACTTTTTATAAAATGCGCTAAACACATCAACCGCTTTCACATCAACATCAAGTGTTTCAAAATGGCAATGCCAATCTGTTTTCTTTACTTGGCCTCTCCTCTCCCCCTCATTTGCTAATGCTGATTTCTCAGCAAGCAAAGCGGGTTTTTTACACTCAATATAATAACGGTCAACCAACATCTTAAAGTTTTCAATTATCTGCCTGCCGCAGTTGGTATAGACTGATTCTGGGTGGAATTGCACGCCCCACATGGGACGGGTACGGTGCTCCACCCCCATAATCATGCCATCTTGTGTAAAGGCCGTTGCTATCAGCTCCTCAGGCAATGGTTGATGTGCGATCAAAGAGTGATAGCGCACGATCTCCAGAGGATTTGGCAAATTTGAAAAAATGCCACTACCACCGTGTACAATATCACTTGTTCTACCATGATAGGGAGCCCCTGATATTTCAACACTTCCGCCCATATAAGCGACAATTGACTGGTGTCCTAAACAGATGCCCAATAACGGCTTATCTGTTGTTTTTATTACTCTTTCACAGATCCCAGTATCACTTTCTCGATACGGTGTACCAGGACCTGGTGAGATGACTATTGCATCAAATTCTTCAACATCAACAGTTTCATCACGATTTTTTACCACTGTCGGTAAAACACCAAAGACTTCACTAATGTACTGATAGAGATTAAATGTAAAACTATCGTAGTTGTCTATAATCAAAATTTTCACAGTCTTTCCTTAAACTTAAAACCTAAACACAACCTGAAAAAGGAAGGTTATTTATCAAAATAAGAAATAAGGCGCTTTTTAAACAAGCGCTGCCGCTTTATCCTCACTAACCGTCGACTCTATGCCGTCAATGTAATCATTACCAGAAGGTGTGGAGGAGTAACCTAACGGCTTAAAGCCCTGATTTCTTGCAACATCTAACACATAGCACGCCTGTGAATAAGCAATTGATTTTCCAAAACTAAATTTTCCTTCACAGCCATCCATTGCCAATGCAATCGTTTCAGATAAACAGGCAAGGTTAATGCCCGGTGGTAAGCCAACCATATTGACGTCGCCATAACGTAAGGCTTGAGGCTGAATAACTAACCCCCCCTCAAGCACTTCGGCTTTTTGTTCCGGTGTCACAATGAAGTCAAATGGACGCGCGGTATCAACTGCAATCGCACCTTCTTTTAAGAACTCAGTGTTTAAGAAAGCTTTACCTTCACTTGTTGCTGATACAACAAAATCTGATTGTTCCAATGTAGATTGGTAACATTCGCTTGTCCCCAATCCCATAGATACAATTAAATCGTCAGCTAACAACAATTCACAAACCTGCGTTACTACTTGATCTGGCACTTCATTTAGCGCGCCTATGTAGCTAGATAGCTCCGGCACACATGAATGGATATAGCCCTGAATGTTATCGATGACAGAACCAGACTGCGCACTTTGTTCCGCGCTAAACGCTAATTGACATAGGATTGGCACCAACTCAACGAGTAGACGTTTTTCAGTTCCAGGGCGTCCCATTAGAATGATATTGTCGCACCAATGAGATAACTCACTTACCATGAGTTTACCGACTGCTCCACGCGCACCTATTACACTGATCACTGAACCAATTAAATTATAATTTGCAGCTTCAATGACCGTTTCCGTGGTTGCCAACGCCGTTAAGCTATTGCCCGTGGTAAAAGATAAGCCTTCAATATCGTTTAGGTTTTGCTCACCACCACGTGTTATTACCGAGGTGTATGCGCCCAAGCCGAAAAACTCCACGTCCTCACGTTTTGCCACAGCTATAAACTCCTTCATTAAGTTTACTTTTTCTGCTGTCGATAAGTTCATCATGTCTCGCGCTTGGATCGGACTCATTATCATCAAGCCATCCGCATAGCTATGCTCATTACTTACGGTAAACTCAAGCGCAACTTCTGGCGCATAATCCACAGCCCCTACTTCCATGATTAATTCAGCTAATTCACGGATTTCTTTTTCACTATAGTGAATGTGCATACTCTTTGGCATCATGCGGATACAGTCTTCAACCACCGTAAAGTGCATTAAGAAGGCAAACTTTTTGCCACGTTTTTTACCTGTCGCTGTATTGCGGGTTGGTACTGTTTGGCCAGCTCTCGCTGCAGGATAATATTGCTCAACACTTGGCAAGTCAGATAGTGGCTTTTCAATTAAGCCCGCAAATAAGATATCGTAGCGACTGTTTTGTACAACATCACATACGTTTTGCACCGCTAAAAAGAAGTCTTTAATATCCTGTTCACTGATATTAAGTGGTGGTTCAAAGCGAATTGAGCACTTGTCAGATAGCAATGGCATCACCATCATGTTGTGCTGATTCAATAAATAACTACAGAATAACCACGCCAGTGAACCACTGTTCTGCATATAAGTGACAAAATAGTTTGTCTCGGCTTGGTTATCCTTAAATTGCAGTGCTCTCATTAAACCGGCACCACGACAGCTAAAAATACCAGGGTATTGCTTAGCTAATCGCTCACACTCTTGATCAACTAAACTCGATATTTTTCTGACGTGGGTAAGTGCTGCCCCCTCATCTTTTTGTAGTTCTCTGATCACAGCACGACCAACTGCAGTTGCTAATCCATTGTTAGCGAATGTGGAACTGTGCTTTCTATCAAATTCTGGCGTTGCAACCCAGTTGGAGTAAATAGCAGCACCTGTTGGGATCAAACCGCCACTGAGAGATTTTGCTAATAATAAAATATCTGGTGTAATACCTAGATCCATCGCAGCACACATAGCGCCAGTACGCCCTAAACCCGTTTGTATTTCATCAAAAATAAGTGCTGTACGAGTCTTGGAGCAAAGCTTTCTTGCACGCTCAAGCCATAAAGGGTCAGCAACATTCATCCCCCCTTCGCCTTGAATTGGCTCGACGATGAACGCTGCATACTCTTGAGTTTCAAGTTCTTTTTCTAACGCATCAAAATCATTCAGTGCTAATTTGAAAAAGGAATCATCTGAATTGCGTAAATGGTCAATATTATGGCGACGAGAATTTGTTGCTAGCAAAGCAGAGTATGTTTTACCGTGAAATGAACGATCTACTGATAAAACTTTCTTTCTACCAGTTTTAATTCGCGCTAATTTAAAACCAACTTCTACCGTTTCAGCACCACTGTTGGCAAACGTGACATGCTTAGCCCATCCACCCAATGCATCAACAAGCTCTTGAGCAAACACCTCGGTTTCTTCTTGAAAAATTGGTTGGGTAAAGATGGGCGATTTATTCTGCAGATGTTCTGCTACAGCTTTAACACAAAACTCTGGATTGTGGCCAAAAGGCAATGCACCGTATTGTGATAAATAGTCTCGGACAACGCGCCCATCTTTGGTATAAATTTTATTATATTCACACGTGGAAATTGGTATATCCAGTTCAAGTTTGCCCGTTAGAAATTTTCGGTAACTGTTAATTAATGACATTATTTTTCCCCATACCTATAAAGTAAATGACGATTTTGCGCATACAAAAACGCCTTAAGTAGTGCTTACTCAACTTCGACAAGTAACGTATCGTTACAGGATATCTATCCAGCCATCTATAAATGACTACGGCATAAAACATGGCGAATAAAGTCAATACGTTCACCACGAGATAGAGGGTGGAAATTCAGACAATTCGCTACTTGCAAAAGATATCTAACATCTTCATTACTCAAATACTTCATGCCTCCCAAGCTCATAACTGCAAGGTTATTTGCACGCTCAATGCACTGAGACACCATAGTGCGGACCACTATTGCTGTGGCAACTAACTCTTCACTGGGTACTTGGGAGTCAATCTGTGCTGCGATACCTTCTAGTGCAAGGGCTGCGGTTTCAAGCTCAATGGTTATTTGGCTCACATCTGTTGAATTTGCAGGTTCTGCTTCAAAGCAAAGTGCAGCTAAACGAGATGCAACGCCGAGGTAAGAGGCTGCAACCATAACTTGGAAACAACTTAAACCAACCAACTCGGTAATTTCTATCGCTTGCTTTGTTTTTCCTGGCTCAGCCTCTGTTTCCATTAATGCAACGTTGTCTTTGCTAACTTCTAAGCCTCGAAATACAAGTTCATTGCTACTTGTCGCCGTTAAAATTGAAGAAGGCCAAAAAGGTACTTTTTCAATCTTCGCTGCATTCATGTTATCAACGATGAGTAAGCCCCGAGATTCTTTATCTGAGCCATTTGGGTTTGCAATACCAACCAATGCCAGATCAGCAAAATCAGTCATAGTGCAAGGTTTTTTGCTACCTGTAATCACAAACTTGTCACCACTTGAATTTAATTGCGCGTTTACCGATGAACTCAAAATATTGGCACCAGGACGTGCTTCTGCAAACCCAGAACAAAATACCAGTCTGTCGTTAGCAACACTGGTAAGCGTCATTTCTGTGATAGCAAGTGATGAATCCATCGCTCTATTTAATGCGTAGGTTGTATGGTTGTGCATCGTCATCATAATAGCGAGTGACGGACTTAAGCTGCCAACATAACGATGTATTCGTACCGCAGACACCAAATCCGCCCCCGAACCACCTAAGTTTTCACTCACCATCAAGCCTGGATTCGCTTGGTTTTTGAAGATTTGAAATAATTCACGGCCATCACTCACTTCACGCTCTGCCATTGGCTTTTGTTTTAGTACTGCGGCGAGTTCTGGAAGAAATTGTTCAGTCGCTACTTTTTCCCTATTTAAAAACATAACTTCTCCTTATTAGTAAATGTTGAGAGACCTTTCAGGCACTCGTCATGGCGCAAGTCCCCCTTGAGGTTTGCGTCCGATAAAGTAATTTTTTTATAACATACCGAATATAATTTTTCGGTATGTCGGCTTTAGTGAGAGGCTGTTTTAGAGAAGAAGTGAATAACCATCACTCCAGTGATGATCATCAACAAACCCAGTATGGCGGGAAGATCAGGGATCTCTTTAAAGAACACTGCACCAATAAGAGTGATCAAGACAATACCGAGACCTGCCCATATACCATAAGCAACACCTACCTGAATTGAAGAAAGAGCAATAGATAAAAAGTAAAAAGCAGCGCCATAGCCTAAAACAACGACAATAGATGGACCTATTTTTGTAAACTCTTCAGACATTTTAAGTGCTGAAGTTCCAATCACTTCTGACAAAATTGCTAGACCTAAAAATAAGTACGGCATAAGTTTTTTTCCTATATTAAGTTTTAAATGAATAAATCAATCCTTGTGTGCTCGGCTCGCGTTAACGCCCCACGCACACCCACGAATCACTATGAGAAAATATGTTACCCAATTGCGGTTACACCTCCTCTTCTAACAACGCTTCTTTTGACGGACTCGTTGGCGTTTTTGATTGTTCTACCACACTGCAAATTTCATTGAGTATTTCAGTAAATGGTTCTACCACAAGCTCTTTCATTGGCTGCGTGAAGCACCTTGAATCGTATACAAGAGTCAGCTTTAAGCGACCTCTAAAAGTACAGAAAAAGAAGCCAAGCCTCAGTGGGCCACCAACATTGGGGAAGCTAAAAAAATCTGTTACTTCTGAGTTACCAAATTCATAGGAGTCAAAGTTGAAAACACCTAAATTAGAGATCAACATATTGCCTCTGAGCTTATCGTCTAGCACTGAACGAACATATTTTGTTCGCAAAAATGGTGGCAAAATTAAAAACGCACCGACCCAAAGCTTCTGTTGATACCAGTCTTCAAAGATTTTTCCGTCTTTAAGGCCCGTGATATAATCGGTAATATCTTTAATGATCTCGATTTCAAGTTTATTCGTATCAAAGTCTTTAAAATGATTGATACTAAATGCGTCATAGGACATCGACACATCTTCATCAGAGAACTGACGCATTGTTAGCACATCTAACAACTGAAACCCCAAACGTTCGCTGTCATAATTAAATTTGTGTTGATATTTGATCATAGCCAACACAAATAAAACGTGTACGGAGGTATTGTAATGCTTCGCAGCTTTTTTTAACTTACCCAACATATCATCTGGCAACGCATCTGAGCATATTGACCGAGCCGCTTCCTCTTTCGGATCTGGCAAGTTTAACCCGGTCACTTGAAACTTAGGTTTAGAGAGGAATGCTTTAATGCCTCGACAAAATATTTTCACCCTTTTCGTAAAAGGTAACTTATTAAGATAAACGCGACCGACATCACGCCGTTTTACAATATATTCGCTTCTATCTACAACATGAGACTGCGTTAAACCCGTGTAGATTTTTGCAATATCTTTAAACAAGATAAAACCTGATTGCGCATCAGCTGATGCATGATGCGACACGCTTTGCAAATAGTATTTGTCATCACCGGTGTAAATAAGGTAAAACCGCACTAAACGTTCTTTAGTAAAGTCAGCTTTGCAGCACCAAGTGTGCGTTGCAATTTTATCCTTAATTTCAAGCTCTGAAAGGGCACTATAATCGCAGCGTTCAACTGATATGGGTGTCCCTTCCGCGAGTGGCTTCCAGTCATAACCAAACAACCGTGGTTTTATACAACACTTTAAAATTGGCTGCTTATCTACAGCTATTGTAATAGCTTCTTTTAAACGTTCTAAGTCTATTTCACCAGTGATCTGGATAATTTCTGCTGAATGGGAGTTCATTAATTTCCCCCAAAGCAAGTAATTTATATTTAGATGAGTTAGTTTCATGTTATTCCCTTACGCGAAATATGAGCTAAATCAGTGCTATCACACCACACTGATCTTTTTAATGTCTTCATTTTTATTTTGATTAAAATGCTCACTGATACTACTTTTTAAGCTTCTTTTTAATACTTTTCCTGTTAACCCTCGCGGGAATTCATTTAAGGTAAATACAAAGTGTTTGACTTCTTTTGCCAAATCGAACTGCTTTATTGTCGACACAATAGAGTCGTAATCTTCTTCTTTAACGTCTGATTGGATTACACACGCCACACTTAAATTATCATCACCATTTAGATTGATACCTAATACGCAAGCATTTAAAACACCATCGACTTTAATCACCTGCTCTTCCATGGCTAAGGTAGAAATTGACCCGTTACTAGTCTCAATAAGGTTCACACCTCTATCCAAATGATAAAAGCGACCTTGCCGATCTTTATAAACCACATCACCTGTCCACCACCAATCATTGTGGAATACACCTAACTCTTTCTCGCTATTATTCCAATAACCTTTAAACACGGTTGGACCGCTTACCACTAATCGTCCAGGCTGATTAACAGGCACCTCATTCCCATATTCATCAACGACGTTAACTTTTAAACTATTATTCACTGGGCGACCAAGGTAACGACCAAAGCGGCTACTGTATGAAGAAATGCTTCTCATCAATGCTGGTACACCTGTTTCTGATGAGCCAAGTAAGTCAATAAACAAAGATTTCATCACTACTTTGCCAAACACTCTTAACAACGCACCTTTTTGTACAAATTCACGCTGGTGAACCTCATAACTTACATCCGCAACAGATACCCACATTTTTATCGTATCAAGACAGTAATTATCTAATCCTTCGTTGTACATTTTTGCGTAATTACCTGCAAAAGCGATAAAATTGTTCGTCTTGTACTTATCGATATTCTCTAAAACAAACTTTGCCGAGAAATCTTTAACTAGCCACCGAGTGGTATCACATGAAACGAGGGTAACTAAAAAAGCGCAGTGTGAAATCCAATGATTACATGGCATAACAAGCATTACTTGCTCATCTTTTGATGTGAAAATAGCTTTAGAATTTGACAGTAAAACAGCCACTAATGTTGAGTCTGTGTGCGTGACAGGTTTAGGGATACCAGTAGTACCTGATGTATGGGGGATGAGTATCACGTCGTCTGGACTAAGCTTAATACACTCAAATTCATCAGACTGGTCTTTTGCTGCATCCTCAACATAACACCCTCGCATATCAAGGTTTTTATCGTCTAAACTGATGTAATGCTCTATCTGTTGAGTAGGGTAATTCTCACCCCATACAACTGATTCAGTGACAAGTATATTGACATTGGTTTGAGTCAGGTATTCATCTAACTCAACCTTATCAAAGTCACCATTCATAGGCACAGCAATACCGCCAGCTCGAACTATTGCCAAAAACCATATATGGTATTCCATGCTGTTATCCAACAAGATCCCCACCCTGTCATAGCGGTTTATACGGTATTTATTTTTTAAAATATTGCTATAGATATTCGCTTTTTTTCTCAAGAATTGCGCTGATAGCCCCCGACTGTTGTCAGTAGAGCTTTCAGACATCTGAAAGAATATACTCTTGTCGCCGTGTAACTTACTCGCTACATCAATTAGATTTGAGACACTAAGTCTCTCCCCTTTTTGTGCAAGCATTCTTTTTATCAATGATAAATTGCCATGGTAAGACATTTTCGCTCCAAAATATCAACAATGATAGTTTATGGTTAAATGTAACTAGAGAATGCATAAAGGAGATAATTAGTTAGGAAAACTGGTTTTGAGATTTCCATAAATGTATAAATACCTATCCTTTTGTATTCATCTTGTAAAATAAATATGATTTATTTGACTTTTTACTTCGTATTTAATCTAAAGTTGTTATACGAACAATTTTAACTTTGTCAGTTGCAATCATGAAGATTCTTGCTAACAATTTCTTTTATTAATGGACTTACGGCAAATACTTTATCGCCTATTTGTGTTAGAGGCATCACCCCCATTAACGAGTTACTGATGGCTACAGAGTCAGCACAAAGTAGCTCATTTTTAGTGATATTTTTAACACAAACAGGTGCTTTCGTTGCCTCTAGCGTTTCTATTACCTTCCGTCTCGCCACGCCATTGACACCCGATTTATCAAGCTTTGGTGTATAAAGCACACCGTTTTTCTCAATAAATATGTTGGACACAGTGCCTTCGATGACCTGGTCGTCATTATCTAACAAAATTCCTTCTCGAATTTGTGGATCTTGCCACTCAGATCTAGCTATTACTTGCTCTAATCGATTAAGATGTTTTAGACCCGCCAAGTTCGTATTTTGAGATAGCCGAGTTACACAAAAAATTGCTTTCACACCATTTAGGTAGTCACATTCACTCGTAACATATTCTGGACTCGACATCACGATGACTGTTGGCTGCTCATTGCCTGTATATGTGTAACCTCTATTTCCAATACCACGGGTAACAATAATTTTTAGTACTAAATTAGGGCCTGTTTCTTTAATTATTTTATCCACGTCATTTTGCAAATATTTTAAGTTAGGTACAGCGATTTTTAACGCATTACAACTATGTACAAGCCTATCTAAGTGCATGCTCCACAGCTTGGGCATTGCCTCTTTGACTTTAATAGTTTCGAAGATTCCATCACCATAAAATAGACCCCGATCTTTTACACTAATCTCGCTTGTTTGTTGTCCATTTACAATAATCACAATATCGCTCTACTTAATTTTTTACATTTTACCTTCACGGCAAACTATTAACAAAAAAGAAACATAAATTACATTTGTAGCTTAAAATAAAACTAACTAGGCCTCAGTATCGTTATTCGTTGCTTCAAACCATGGCCCCTTTTTTTTTCAAACAAAGAAACACCAACAAAAAAAAGAAATTACAATTAAAATACATAAACTTAATTGATTACTTCCCTTTTCTATTTTCATTTTATTTACATGTACCCATTTTAACCAATTAAATTATCCTGTCAACAAAATAACAACAAAAGATTAACAAAAATCTCACCCTGCGATTACCATCACTATTCCTATGACGCAGGAAAACGCACCGCTCAGATATTTGCTGCTACGCTAGGTGCATCAAATCTTACCTATGCTGATGTAACGGATAGCCAGTAACCTGAAAATTTGGTAATGGGTGATGGTTTTGAGTGATGAGTCATGCGCGTTATTTTGAATTTTTAGGTGGTGTTCCTGACATTATTATTCCCGACAACTTCGAAGTGCCATCTGAAAACCTGTCGCTACGAGCCCGACTTAACCCCGATGTTCCACCAGTTAGCCGAGTACTTTAACATCTTATTCATACCCGTTAGACCGATAAACCCAACTGAAGTAGCTGTAAGAATTGTTGGTTTTATCCTCCACACCATTACTGGCTTCATCGGCCTAGTCCTACTCACTACTACGGGTTCACCCGCCACTTCACACCGACGTCAAAAATTTGGTATCCAACTGATTTTAGAGCACTTATTTTCAATAAACTTAGTTAGAGGCTTTCCCAGTTACTAAACAGGATCCCTGTTAGACTATTCTTGAACATAACCCCCCTCAAGCACAGTGTTGATCTGACTATGTATAGGGCGTTACGCTATTTTACACGCTGACCCTTCAATACAGCCGAAGCAGGTTACGGTTAGTTGTGTACCTCTAACTTCTTATGGCTTCCCTCAGACCCCATCGTTGGCCAGTTACGCCCTTGCCATTCAGATTATCTTCCCCTTAGTCAGGGTGATAAGGCATCTTTCAGCCTATCGGGTTTGCCAGCTTCGCTGGGCAAACAAAAAAGGCGCCCAATGGTCGGGCGCCTTTGATAGTAAAAAAGTTAACTGTCTATCGTAAACGTTTCAAAGTATTTTGACTAAAGTCGTGCTCAGCTAACCCTGTACTAAAGCGGTAATTTGCCATTAATAACACAGTACTTTTACCATTTAGATGGTTTGTCATTTCGAGCTTATCTGGACGCCAGAACTTCCCTTGATACTGTTTGTAATCTGTCACCTTTAATGTTTTCAATAAACTGTCTTTACGGTCGTAGTATTCAGTTTTAATTGGTTGATACATTTCCTTATCTAGCCAAACTACTTGACGTGGATAGCCTGAATATTTATCTACTGGATAGTATTCTAAGACAAAGCACTCACGACCTTCGGTTGTTTCATCTCGTAAATATTTATATGTGTATTTCTCCACTTCAAACGGAGACATATCTTCGTATGAAAATTCACTCCCCATAAACGGACCGGACTTATTACGTGACGAAATACGCTTAGTGCGTTTTAACGCCGGTAAATAAAGCCACTGATCGTCAGGCTCAATGGCATTGGAGAAATTTAAGAAAGCAGTGCCTTTTACATCACGCGGCTCATCAAAAATAATCAGGCTTTTATCACCTTTATCTTTCAACTCTAAATTTTTGCTACGAATCGCACGGCGGCTTTCCTGGCCATGCTTGTTGCGCAAAATCATTTCCACTTCTGATTGAGTGTCACCCCAACCACTATCCATTTTTTTGGCTTTTATCGCAATACGCAAGCCTTTTTCTTGGGCAACGATATCGTTGCTTTGCACACTATAAACATGACCACTGATGAGTAAGGCCACGACTAATAATTTAGATAACATAAGTTTAAACATTTGTTTCTCCTTAATTTTGCGTAACTATGCCGCTACTTTCTTCAACAGGCTGTGGATCTTTTCTTATTTTGTCTGCTGCAATCAATAATGATGGCAATAATAAGAAATCAACAAGCAAGGCAATCACAATGGTAATTGCGGTCATCACCCCCATGTCTGCATTTACACGATATGTCGATAAAGCCATTATCAAGAAACCTGCAACTAAAACTAGCGTAGTAAACCACAATGCTGGCCCCACACTTTGGAAGGTATAATGCACAGCTTCTTCCGGTGACATGTTTTTCTCTCGTCGCGCGGTTAAATATTTGCTCATAAAGTGCACCGTATCATCGACCACGATACCCAATGTCATACCAATAACAACCGATAAGCCAAGTCCCACCTCAGCTGATAATAGTGCCCAAATACCAAATGCAACTCCGGCTGGAAGAAGATTTGGCAGTAAACTAATGACACCATATTTTACCGATCCCATCACCATACCTAAGATGGGTGAAATCAATAAAAGCGCCAGCACAGAACCTAAGAGCATGCTATTAATGTTCTTTTTACTAACATGTGCAAACATCAGTGAAATACTGGCAGCCTCTAACTTCAACTCGGGATAGTTTGTCGCAAACCATGTTGTTGTTAGTTCCTCTAACTCTAATAACTCATAAGTAGGCATATTTTCCAGCGTTGCCACAACTCGAGTGCCTGACTTGTCTACATTAATTTGGTTATTAAGATCTAGACCGACCGGTAAAGACATTTCATATAATAATAAATATTGTGCAGCCAACTCCTTACCCTCGGGTAATTTATACCAAGCAGGGTCATCCCCGTGCATATTTTTGTTAAGCCGTTTAAAAATATCACTGAGCGTATTTACATGATCAACTTCAGGTAACGTGCGTAGCCATTCACTGAAGTGATCTATTGCCGCGATTACTTTAGGATCATTGATACCATTAGCAGTGCCTGTTTCAATAGAAAACTCGATTGTATCGACACCACTTAGTTCCTTGGCCATTAATTCAGTTGCCATTCTAAATGGGACCAACTCGTCAAAAAACTCCACGTATCTATCGTTTAACTCATTACGCGGGATCAAAAACAATATAACCAACATTGCACACAATGTACTGGGTAACAAAATGCGATAGTTCTTAACCACAAAATTACTGACACCAGCCATTAAACCAGAGTGCTCTTTGACATCTTGTTTAAATGGTTTGATAGGTAAAATAGCCAGTAGGGCTGGGAAAAATGTCACTGAAAATAAAAAGGCCATCATCACCCCAAGTGCCACCATATTACCTAGATCTTGAAACGGGGGGACATCCGAGAAATTCATACTCAAAAAGCCAAGGGCTGTCGTGGCACTAGTAATAAAAATAGCCTTTAGGTTATGTTCTAGGCTATTATAAATCGCCTGTCGCTTATCAAACCCTTTTCTCATTTCATGAAACATGTTCGTTAAAATGTGAACACAATCTGCCACCACCACAGTTAAAATCATAATTGGTGCTGCTGCTGAGGGCGGTGTTAAGTAAATCCCCAACCACCCAGTCACGCCCAAAGTAACCACAATCGCAACAATAGCGACCAATAAGGTAGAAATAGTCCCGGTGATTGTGCGGAGTAAAAGACCTATCGCGACCATTACAATCAAAAACATAAGCGGCAATAAAGTGTTGTTGTCTGCAAGTGCCGCTTCTGCAAAAGCCACATCCATCATGACAAGACCGGTTAAATGAATTTCAGTATTGGGGTACTTTTCAAGTAAGTCATCGCGTATCTGGCGCGCAAAAGTGCTCACATCCGTCAATTCTTGTTCAGCGTTAGTACCTGGCATTTGGACAGTGACATTCACTAGACTGACATGACCTTCAGTAGAGATAAGCCGTTTAGCAAGTAAAGGCTCATTGACAGCAATAGTGCGAATTTCTTCCATTCTTTGCGTATCAAGTACCTCAGGATCAAGTACCAAGTCCTCAACAATGAGATCATCACCTGTTGCAAAAGTATGCTGATAGTTGGTAATAGAATCAACACGACTTGAATAAGGCGTTTGCCAAGCTTGTTCCGTTAGATCGTAAATTAAAGAAAGATTCTCTTTGGTAAATACATCCTTGTTCTTTGGCACTATCAAAAACGCGACATTATCGCTTTGGGAATATACAGCTTCCATTCGGTCAAATGCTTGTAATTGAGGATTACTTTCTTCAAAGAACACTCGGCTATCACTTTTAAAAGTTAGATAGCCCGAGCCCCAACCTGCAGCAATAATAAACAGCAAGCTTACTAGTAGTGTAATAAAGGGTCGATGGACCCCACTTTTTAATAGAAATTCACGCATTGTTACTCTACTCCATTTAGAATTTACCTTGCGATTTTAAAGTTAAAACACAGCAACATAAGTAATTAAAAAACTACTTATACAGTGTATTTTCGAATTTTTTAAAGTGCTCATTTTTCTCTACGTTGAATGCAACATGGAAAGGGCGAAGCGTATTACCAAACAACCCTCTATCAGCCATTAAGTGCATCCATGGAGCCAATAAAACGTAGTCAAAGCCGTAAAAATAAACCCAAGAAACAGAGAAAAAGGTCCAAGTCAAATAACTATGTGATGTGTTGTATATAATGTAAAATATTTTGGGTACATTCTTGTTGGTATACTTGTAGTAAACCATACCAGGATAAAATCCAAAGAGGTCAATCCCCCAAAATAGTGCGTTAAATAAATACCAATTTATACTTTCGTAGTTGAGAGCTGCGATCCCTGCCATAACTATGAGCAATACAGAGTGTTCCATCCGAACAAGGTTATGAGTATTCACTGTCTCATATTTATTATTAATATCCATGTAACTTTTCCTTAAATTATTAGTTACTTTTAAATATTACATTACTTGTCAATTGATTGTAAATAAGGCAAACACACCTAAAGACGATCAGCAACACTAAAACACAACCTTAAATTCAAACTAATAATTAAAATTAAAGTTAATTTAATTGCGTTTTACGCATGTATTAAGCAATTGATTTTTAATGTTCATTTTTAGTGTCACTCACTAACACCACCTATACACTACTAATTTAAAAGCAAATAAGAGCTTTATTTTAAATTTAATTAAAATCACTACCCCTCTAAAATCACAGCTACAAACATTGCGTTTTAATTAATAAAAAAGAAGTAAAACCGATACTATATAGAATTAAATGATACTTAACAGGGTATTTAAAAATAAAATATACACATCAAAAATTACATGTTTATTTTTAGCATTGAATGAATATGTACCTAATTACTCAGAACCCTTTATAAAAATTATGATAATTGACTCTAGATAGAAAAGGTGCAAAAATTCTGCTGCGTTTTATTTCACGTAAAAAATAAACTAAGCGAAAGAGTGCAAACTAACCATAGCACGCTTTTAATTTGCTACCGATATTTTCACTGCGTAAGAAGCTAATACCTAAACGACTTCAAGGATGTAACAGAATAAATATGAATACGTTAAAAAAGACCTTCCTGTGTTCACTTTTTGTATTACCCTGCCTTGCTCAAGCTGTCGATATTGCTGGCAAAGTTGGTGCACAAAGTAGATTTTTCATACACGATGAAAAGCTACAAAGCTCTTTACTCGCAGAGCCAGAAGTCTACTGGAGCGATGAAGAGAGACGTAACAGCTTCACTTTCAAGCTGTTTGCACGTTATGACGCGTTAGACGACGAGCGCACTCATCTAGATATTCGAGAAGCAATATGGCTCCATGTCGGTGATAGCTGGGAATTTCGCGCTGGTATTGGCAAAACATTTTGGGGGGTGACCGAATCTAACCACCTAGTTGATGTTATCAATCAAACTGACCTAGTCGAGTCTATCGATGGAGAAGAAAAACTAGGCCAGCCCATGTTACAAGGCACTATTTTAAGAGATTGGGGTGTAGTGAGTGCATTTGTACTGCCTGGTTTTCGTGACAGAACGTTTCCCGGCATAGATGGGCGGCTTACTGGCCAAATCGTCATTGATACACACAATCCCCTTTATGAGGATAATGATAAAAAGGATCATTTTGATTATGCTCTGAGATACACTAACTCAATCGATATTTTTGATTTTGGTCTCAGCTGGTTTAAAGGCACCAATCGTGATCCACACATGGTGTACCAATCGCTAGAAAATAATATTCACCAACCGTCGGCTACTCCTTTATATGATCAAATGCAACAATTTGGCGTCGATGCTCAAGCTACGATCGGTAATTGGCTATGGAAAATAGAAGCCATCGCCCGCGACGATTCGATTGGCAACCTTGGTGCATTTACCGCTGGATTTGAATACACCATGGTCGGTTTCGTAGACATCACTGACCTTGGCTTGCTTATGGAGTATAACCGTAATTCACGAAATGAACGCTCACCATCATCGTTACAAAATGATATTTTCGTGGGTGCGCGATTGGCGTTCAATGACGTACAAAGTTCACAGTTATTAATTGGCTATACACAAGACTTAACGGAATCGAGCTCAAAAAGTGCGTTTATAGAAGGTAGCCGTCGTTTGGGTGAATCATGGAAACTCACTTTAGATGTGCGACTCTTCACAGCCGACAATCCGACTATGCCACTCTATGGTATTAGAAATGAAGATTATGGCTCAGTAACGCTGGAGTATTATTTTTAAATTATTAATTTAAAAATAAATACACAAACCCAACCGTGATGTTGGGTTTGTTTTTAAGTGATTAAAGTATCGCTTCTTTGCAGCTAAATAAAGTCAAAAGCTCTCTCGCCGAATACTCTTTACTCTCTGCATTATTTATCCACACGCTACGCACGCAAAACCACGAACCATTTAGGGCTTAAATAAACTTAACTGCTTTTAGTTCGCCTCCCAATGCCTTAACGTTATACGTTAGGCTATTTTTTATTACTGTATTGTGATCAGCGCATCCACACTTTTATATCTGCCAAGCCATTAGCTTGTAATACACTAAGTTGCTGTTCAACATTATTGGTTTGCTCAAATTCAAACGCATCTAATTGGTCATCAAAGATAATATTGGCAACACCATCACCACCGCGCTTTTTAACCTGATGCAAAGCCATATCCGCTAAATTAACAGATGTTTCCCAGCCAATCACTTGCCCACCAAGTAAAGGCAATGGGTAGAACGAAAAGCCAATAGAGGCTGTTAAGTTAATGCTTTCGCCATTAGGCAGCTTAAATGCGTGTTCAGCAATGGCCTTGCAGAGCTCTGAAACATAGCTATCTATCGCACTTCGTTTAAAGTCACGTAGTAACAGTAAAAACTCATCACCACTCCAACGCGCTACATAATCAGACCCTTGCGTACGTGAATTCAATAATGCGGCCATTTGTTGTAAGCAACTATCACCACCTATTGGTCCGTAGGCATCATTAATTCGGCTAAAGTTATCAAAGTTAATTATCAGTAGAACCAATGATTTACCCTGAGCCTGAAGAGACTGAGAGTTACGTTGAAAATGTTCAATATCTTTTGGCAGTTGGTCAAACAAAAATCGTCGGCTTCGCAGGCCTGTAAGCTCATCAGAGTGACTCACAAGCTTAAGCTGTGAATTAACCTGGTTTAACTTATCATTTGCTTGACGTAATTCACCAGTGCGTTCTGTGACTAAGCTCTCAAGTACGGCCTGTTTGCGCCGTTCTTGTTTTTTGAACACCCAAAACACTAAATAAAATAACAATACAAAGGTACTTGTTATCAATAGTCTAAAATAAACGGTCTCATCAAAGCGTCGAGGTACCATAAAAGAATATTCTGTTCGCTGGGCATTTTGCCACCCTTCCCCTTGGCGTTTTGCTTCAACCTGAAATAAAAATGCGCCTGGGGGTAAATTAGTATAAATAGCTTCTCTGCGAGTATTTGCATAGCGCCAATCATTGTCCAAACCACTAAGGCGATAGCGGAATTCAATACTCGTTGGAGCATAATAATCTATAGCGGTGTACTTTAATGTTACATCGCGTTCATCAGTGTCTAATGCAGGACTACGCCCTAATGCTGCTGTGGCTAACTGACGTAAATTAGTTGTCAAACTTTCGACTTTAGGTTTTAACGGCTTAACTCCAAACAACTCAATATCTTTTGGAATTTCAACCACCCCTTGAAGGCTGGGGTACCATATTGAATTTCCCTGCTCAGCTACAGCATCATGACCCAAACCAGTACAACATTGACTTGCTTTACCATCTAACTGACGATCAAATGATGAAATCACTTGCTCTACTTTTAAGCTTTCAATATCAGCACTGAACTGCTCAACTGGCATTCGGTAAACGCCTTTCATGGTGCTTACCCAAATGCGCTTGAACTTTTCGTCGTAACGTAAACTAAAAATAGAGCCATAAGGCAAGCCATCGGTGGCATCAAGTTGGCGCCAATGCCCTGCAGTACTTCGATAAAATAAGCCATCGTTTAAAGAGCCTATCAAAATACCTACACCATCAATATGCAAGATACTAGTAACATAGGCACTATCTAAAGAGGTTTGGTCGCCTATTTTTTCAATTCCTCGGTCTGTAAAATAATAGGCCCCTTTACTGGTTCCGATTAAACCAAAGTTAGTTTTATCCAGTACATAAGTAATAAATTTACTGCCTAAAAAAGCATTATAGGCAAATGGAGTTATGCCACCATAACTTAAGCGATACATGCCGCGTCCCGTTCCGACCCATAACCCCCCTTTACTTGAGTCGCTAATAGCAAAGACAGGGTTATCTCTTAAAGCACGGCCGGGGACTGTAAATAAACTATTGTTTTCATAGAAAAATAGTCCTCGCCCTGTGGCTATATAAAGTCGTCCAGCATCAAAGTGAAGATCATGTACGACGGCTCTACCGTATTGATTACTCGGGATTTTGTTGATAAAGTTTTTATCTAAATCGAAATAACCTACACCGCTACGGTTAGCGACCCAAAGTCGTCCGTCTGGTGCTTGAGTAATAGCCATAACCGCTTCGGTCATTTGCGATATAGCAGAATGACGCTCTATTCGTCCTTCATGAGCAAGCCAAAGTCCTTCGCTAAAACTTGCAAGCCAAATATTGTTGTCATTATCTCTATATAAATCTGCAAACCAGATACTTTGATCTAACTGGCTCGGCTCAACCCACTGCCACTCACCTGAATTATCCCTAAATAATAGTCTGCCATAAGTCGAAATCCACAGTGCGCCATCTGAGTCACTCATGAATTTGTATACAGCAGTGCTGTTAGCATTCGGTAAAGGAAACGGTCTTAGCTCATCATCTAAATCAAGGAAGTAAGCGCCAAGCTCTGACGCCAAATAAAGGTTACCCTCAAGCCAAGCTAGATCATGGATAATGGTTTGCGCTACACGCTCAGGTAATGACACTTTTGCGGTGAGCTCTAAACGCAGTTTTGCAAAGTCAGATGAAGAGTTAGTTAAACGAAGCAGTTGGCGCTCATTAACGAGCCAGATGCCTTCGGGTGATAAGGCTAATTGGCTGACAGAGCCCGCTATTTGTTTAACCGCAATCGCATTAACACTAGCTTTAAGTTGATTGTTATTGCTGCTTAGGTTGATTTGATTACGGGGAACAAAGTACAAACCATTTGCCGCAATCCAAATCCCACCGCGTGAGTCTTCTAGCACATCACGAACGGGGCCTTTAACAGTAAACTCTTGTGCAGCCATTGTTTGCGGATCTAATACTACAACGCCATTTTTAGTACCGACCCATAAATTACCATCACTATCAATAAGTAGCTTATTGATTCCATTACTAGGTAAGAAAGGACTGTTTAACGTATTGTAATTAGTAAAGGTATTTCCATCAAATCGACTCAAGCCGAACTGCGTACCCAGCCACATATAGCCTTGCTCATCTTGAACAACACTCTTTAAAGACTGCGAGGGTAAGCCGTTTTGAATATTCCATTGTTTTACTACATAGTCGGTAATTGACGCACTGCTTGGCATACTGCAAAACAGTAATACAACAACCAAAAAAAATCGCATCATAACGTCAATACCTCGTTGCAAAAACTAGGGTTAAAGGGGTAGGTAGCCTATTTTTAAAAGTGCTTGCACGCAAATTAATGAAAATATCCCCGCTAAAACATCATCGGCCATTATACCAACACCACCATGCATTTTTTTATCTAGGATGCGAATAGGGCCTGGCTTGGCGATATCAAAAAAGCGGAACAATAAAAAACCAACAAGTAGAGATTGCCAACTAAGAGCCGCACCTATCATAGTAATATAAAAACCGGCGACTTCGTCCCAAACGATCGCAGGGTGATCATGCACTCCCAAATCGTCAGCTGTTTTACCACATGCCCAAACACCAAATACACTAATAACAACAGCAAAAACTATTTGTAGCCACAACGGATAGTGCATAGTGATAAAAATAAACGGCAATGCTGCAAAGGTACCAAATGTACCGGGTGCTTTAGGTGCTAGCCCTAAGCCAAAACCCAAGCCAAAAAACTGGTGTGGGCGCTTTAAATTAAATTTTGCAGGGTTACTCAAACCGGCTCCTTGGAGAAGTGCTCAAAGCCTGTTTCTTGATATTCAAGCTTTTCACCATCAAGCATCAGCTCGATGTGCCCTTCACCACTTTTTATTTGGCCAATACAGCTTACTTCAACTCCATATTGGCGCAGTTTTAATTCCAACATACTTTTATTATCATCAGGGACAGTGAACAAAAGCTCATAATCATCGCCATAGTTTAAGATAAAAGGTAGTTGCTGTGTTTTATTTAGCGTATCACGCATTGCGTCTGAGGTCGGCACTTTATCCACGTTGATATGTGCGCTTACTTGAGACATTGCTAAGATATGACCTAAATCAGCCATCAAGCCATCTGAGATATCAATAGCAGCTGAAGCAGCTCCTCTTAACACTTGCCCTGCTGCAACTCGTGGAGTCGGGTAGTCAAAACGTTGATTGATATAGCGAAGGTGCTCTGGTGCAACATCGATGCCTTGCTTACGTGCCTCAATGGCTAGCCCCGCATCCCCCAAGGGACCAGTAACGTAAATCCAATCACCGACTTTTGCGCCACTGCGTCTTAATGCCGTACCTTGTGGTATGGTGCCCTTTGCACAAATAGTGATTGATAGTGGACCTTGAGTGGTATCACCACCAATTATTTGTACATTAAAATATTCGGCAATTTCATGCATGCCTTCGGTGAACTCTTCGAGCCATTCAACATCAATATTAGGTAATGTTAGTGCAACAGATACCCAAGTAGGCTCTGCGCCCATTGCTGCTAGATCACTTAAGTTGACCGCTAAAACGCGATGCCCTAAAGCTCGGGGAGAAATATCATCAAAAAAGTGTACGCCACTCACTAAGGTATCAGTGGTTACTGCCAACTGGCAGTTCTCAGGGACAGTTACTAAAGCGCAGTCATCGCCAATTCCAAGGTTTACATCACGACGTGTAATGCCACGACCTTTAAAGTAGCGGTTAATTAATTCAAATTCCTTCATACACAAAAAAGCCGGCCTATGCCGGCTCTCCTTTTTGCAGTAAGATTACTTACGTAATTGCTTAACTGCTTTATCTAATACACCATTGACAAACTTATGGCTGTCTTCTGCGCCAAAAATTTTAGCAAGCTCAATACCTTCATTGATTGCTACTTTGTATGGTACATCTTCGCGGAATTTTAGCTCATAAGCGCTCAGACGTAAGATCGCCTTTTCAACCATATCTAACTCATCAAATGGACGGGTAAGGTGTGGAGAAACAGCTTCGTCAAGTTGCGTTTTATTTACAGCAACGCCACGAGCGAGGTCTTTAAAATATTCAACGTCGATTTTAGTCACGTCGTTTTCGATCAACATTTGTTGCTCGATATCGGCAATTGCATTGCCACTTAGTTGCCAAGAATAAACGGCTTGAAGTGCTAAGATACGTGCTTTACGTCTTGCTGCTGGTTTCACAAAAATTCCTTAAACTTAAATTTTATCTAACACATTAACCATTTCAAGCGCACCTAAAGCAGCTTCGCCACCTTTGTTGCCCATTTTGGTGCCAGCGCGTTCAATCGCTTGCTCAATGCTCTCTGTGGTTAATACGCCAAATGCAACCGGGATATCATACTCAAGCGACACTTGTGCCAAGCCTTTATTTGATTCGCCAGCAACGAGGTCAAAGTGTGGTGTACCACCTCTGATCACAACGCCTAAGGCGATGATTGCATCATACTCTTTTTTTGCTGCAACGCGTTTCGCTGCTAAAGGTAACTCAACCGCACCAGGTACATATACCACTGTGATATCGTCTTCTGATACACCACCAGTGCGCTTTAATTCATCAACAGCGCCTGCTAATAGGCTGCTACCAATAAAGTCATTGAAGCGTGAAATGACAATGGCAAATTTCTTGCCCGGAGCGTATTTATTACCTTCGATAATTTTCATTCGATAACCCTAAAAATAAGT
The DNA here is from genome assembly GCF_030408095.1 of Pseudoalteromonas sp. APC 3893. NCBI lineage: Bacteria > Pseudomonadati > Pseudomonadota > Gammaproteobacteria > Alteromonadales > Pseudoalteromonadaceae > Pseudoalteromonas > Pseudoalteromonas sp. APC 3893. The sequence continues at coordinate 148,984 of NZ_JASDCD010000007.1, read as the reverse complement.
TCAAGCGATTGCGCAAAAATTGCAGCGCATCATAGCATAAAAATAAAAAAATAGCCTAGCTTATTGCGGCTCTACATAGTCAACCACTTCAAGGTGGAAGCCAGAAAGTGCATGGTACTTTTTCGGTCGGCTCATCAAGCGCATTTGTTTAATACCTAAGTCAGCCAATATTTGTGATCCCACGCCAACAGTCCGCGATGTACCTTGGAATTTACGATGACTAACACTCTCACCCACATCTTCTGCAGCAAATGCTTTTACCGTCGCTTCTAACTCTTCTGTGCACTCTTGTTTACCAAGAATAACTAACGCACCTTGCTGCTTTGCAATATAAGCCATGGCTTCTGATAAACCCCAGCTTCGGTCGGCACTACGATCTGATAATAAAACATCATTAAAGGTGCTTTGTAAGTGAACACGTACTAGCGTTGGCTCATCGGCTTTAATTTCACCATTTAATAAAGCGTAATGGAGTTGACCATCAATTGTGTCTTTATACGTTACTAAGTCAAACTCACCATGTTGAGTCGGTAGCTTACATTTAGCAACTTGCTCAATTGTGGTTTCATTGATGTTACGGTATTCAATTAAATCAGCGATAGTACCAATTTTAATGTTGTGCTCTTTTGCGAATATTTCTAAATCTGGACGACGCGCCATAGTGCCATCTGCATTGAGAATTTCAACAATCACCGACGATGCCTCAAGACCTGCTAAACGCGCTAAATCACAACCAGCTTCTGTATGACCAGCACGCGTTAGGACGCCGCCAGGCTGAGCCATTATTGGGAAAATATGCCCAGGTTGTACGATATCTGATGGAACTGCACCTTTTGCAATGGCAGCTTGTACTGTACGCGCACGATCAGCGGCAGAAATACCTGTCGTCACGCCTTTCGATGCTTCAATCGACATAGTGAAATTAGTAGAAAATGCAGCACCATTATTTTTAACCATTAATGGTAAATCAAGCTGCTCACAGCGTTCTTGTGTCATCGTTAAACAGATAAGGCCTCGACCATGAGTCGCCATAAAGTTAATTGCTTCAGCACTAATATGCTCAGCAGCAATAATTAAATCGCCTTCATTCTCTCTGTCTTCGTCATCCATTAAAATAACCATTTTACCGGCTTTAATGTCATCAATAATTTCTTGTGCGCTGTGTAAATTCATAATCTACTCATAATTAAGTTGTGGAGTCTATTTAGCCAAACCAATTCGTATCTCGAGTTGGTTTGGTTATTACTTCATAAAACCGGCTTGAGCTAATAAGCTCATTGAAATATCTGAACCTGCAGGTTGTTCTGCACCTTTGATCAAGCGCTCTAAATAACGGGCTATTTGATCAACTTCTAAGTTTACTTGAGTGCCTACTTTAAAGTCAGCAATCGTTGTTTGTTCTGCTGTATGAGGAACGATAGTGAGCTTAAATTTATTCCCCTCAACAGCGTTAACCGTTAAGCTAATACCGTCAACACACACCGACCCCTTATAAGGTATATACTTCATTAGCTCAGCATCTGTTGTAAGCCAATACTCTGTTGCACGTGCATTTGCTGTGATGCTGGTAATTGTAGCAATACCGTCAACATGCCCAGAAACTAGATGGCCGCCCAAACGAGATACTGGCTGCATGGCTTTTTCAAGATTAACTTTTTGCCCTTGTTGATAATGTGCAAACCCCGTTAGGCTGATTGTTTCATTAGATAAATCAGCATTAAAGCCATCTTGGTGTTTTTCAACTACGGTTAAACACACGCCATTGGTGGCAATGCTATCGCCGAGTTTAACATCCGACATATCTAAGTCATTGCTTTGAATTCGTATAGCTAAATCGCCTTGGGTTTTTCGCAAATTGCTAATGACCCCAGTTGCTTCAATAATACCAGTAAACATAGTGGTTACTCTCAATAATAAGTTAAGACGATTTCGTTGTCGCAATGTCGGCGATAATACGGATATCTTCGCCCACACATGCACATTCTTTGATAGCGAGGTTAATAGTATCTTGCATGCTAGTCAGCGTTGCAAAGTTTAGTAAACTTTTCGCGTCATTTCCTAATAATTTAGGCGCAAGATAAACTACAAACTCATCAATTAAATTTTGTTCAGTCATCGCACCAGCAAGGGTTGCACCTGCTTCTAACCAAATAGAGTTTATTTGTTGTTGTGCTAATAATTTTAGTGCCACTAATAAATCTACTTTTTTTTCTTTTTCAGGCACTACAATATGCTTAACGTAATGTGGCCATTGTTTAGATTTATCAAGCTTTGTGGTGAGGATTATTATTTCACCTTCAATGCTAAAAAGCGCTAAGTCAGGGGTTAACCTGTTTTGTGAATCAACAATAACGCGAATAGGTTGACGCAGTGGAAGCGTTGTTGGTAGCTTTTGCGGTAATTCATTTTGACGTACGTTTAATTTCGCATCATCAATTATCACGGTGTCAGCGCCAGTTAAAATCGCGCAACTTTGTGCACGGAATAACTGCACATCTTGGCGCGCTTTAGTAGAGGTTATCCATTTACTTCGGCCATTTTGCAATGCCGTTTTACCATCAAGGCTGGCTGCCATTTTGCACGTTACAAATGGCAGCCCCCGCTCCATACGTTTTAGAAAGCCACGATTTAATAACCGGGCTTGTGGTTCAAGTAAACCCGATGCGACCTCAATGCCTGCATCCGCTAAAATGGCTAATCCCTTCCCCGCTACTTGCGGGTTAGGATCGACCATTGCGGCGATCACTTTACGTACTCCAGCGTTTTTTAAACCTTCGGCACACGGTGGTGTTCGGCCAAAATGGCTACATGGTTCAAGCGTAACGTAGGCGATAGCCCCTTTTGCCTGCTCCCCTGCCATTGCTAAAGCATTTACTTCAGCATGGCCTTGCCCTGCTAATTGATGAAAACCTTCACCCACAATCTCCCCATTTTTAACTAATACACAACCAACGTTAGGATTGGGGGTTGTCGTAAAACGGCCACGCTTTGCCAGCTCAATAGCGCGGCTCATATAAAAGTGGTCTTGCTCTGTGAATTGCATACTAATCGCCTAAACGCGCTATTTCTTCGCCAAACTCACGTATATCTTCAAACGAGCGATACACAGATGCAAAGCGAACATAAGCTACTTTATCGAGTTTTTTTAATGACTCCATAATGCATTCACCAATTAAGTGACTCGAAATTTCACGTTCTCCGGTGGCACGTAGCTGGGATTTAATAATATTGACCACTTCATCTACTTGCTCAGTGCTAACAGGGCGTTTTTCTAGCGCTCGGTGTAAGCCATTGAGCAGTTTGTCTTCGTTGAATGGTTCGCGGCTGCCATCTTGCTTTATTACTCTTGGCATCACCAATTCAGCCCCTTCAAAAGTGGTAAAGCGCTCATGGCATTCATTGCATTCACGGCGACGGCGAACTTGGTGACCACCACCAACTAAACGTGAATCTATCACTTTGGTATCTTTTGCGGTGCAAAATGGACAATGCATAGGTGTCTGCTTCCGATTCAAAAAACTAAAAAGGCCGCTTATGGGCGGCCTTTATAATAACAAAAAACATCGCTCTTGTTATCTAAATTACTGTTTATATACTTAAACTAATTAGATTAAGCGTAAACAGGTAATTTTTTACAGATAGCTTGAACTTTCTCTTTTACTTGCGCTTGTACAGACTCATCATTGATGTTGTCTAGTACGTCACAAATCCAACCAGCAAGCTCTTTTGATTCAGCTTCTTTAAAGCCGCGACGAGTGATTGCAGGTGAACCAATACGTAGGCCTGAAGTAACAAACGGTGAACGCGGATCGTTTGGTACCGAGTTTTTATTTACGGTGATATTAGCATTACCAAGCGCTGCGTCAGCATCTTTACCAGTGATATCTTTATCGATTAAATCAAGTAAGAACAAGTGGTTCTCTGTTTTATCAGATACGATTTTATAGCCGCGCTCTTGCATTACTGCAACCATAGCTTGGGCATTTTTAACAACTTGTGTTTGGTATTCTTTAAATTCAGGTTGAAGTGCTTCTTTAAATGCCACTGCTTTTGCAGCAATGATATGGCATAAAGGACCACCTTGGCCACCAGGGAATACTGCGCTGTTAAGCTTTTTGTAGATAGCTTCATCGCCACATGCAGAAATGATCAAACCACCACGTGGGCCTGCTAATGTTTTGTGCGTCGTTGTTGTTACAACGTGAGCATGAGGAACTGGGCTTGGGTAAACACCTGCAGCGATTAAACCTGCAACGTGAGCCATATCTACAAATAAGTAGGCACCGACTTTATCAGCTATCTCACGGAATTTAGCCCAATCAACGATACCAGAGTATGCTGAGAAGCCACCGATAATCATTTTTGGTTTGTGTTCAAGTGCTAACGCTTCAACTTGAGCGTAATCGATTTCGCCAGTCGCTTCATCTAGTCCGTATTGGATTGCATTGTAAAGTTTACCTGAGAAACTTACATGTGAACCATGCGTTAAGTGACCACCATGAGCTAAGCTCATACCTAGCACTGTATCGCCAGCTTCTAAAAGCGCTAAAAAAACAGCTGCATTCGCTTGTGAACCCGCATGTGGTTGTACGTTTGCGTAATCAGAACCAAATAATTCGTTTGCACGGTCAATAGCCAATTGCTCAACCACGTCAACGTGCTCACAACCACCGTAGTAACGCTTGCCCGGGTAGCCTTCTGCATATTTATTTGTAAGCTGTGATCCCTGCGCTTCAAGTACGCGTGGGCTACAGTAGTTTTCAGAGGCAATTAACTCAATGTGCTCTTCTTGACGTGCAGTTTCTTTATTGATTGCTGCAAATAACTCTGGATCAAAATCCGAAATATTCATGCTACGTTCTAACATGGGGGCTCCTAGGGCAACGTGTATGGTATTTTTGAAAGGCTGAATTATACGCTGAAAACGTCAATTTGCCTATGCTCTTATCTTGAACATATTTAAACAGGGATTGAAATTAATTCACAGTGTTTTTGTAATGATATTTTTTTATAGAAACATAAAAATTACTAATAAACAAAACGACTAGACATTTATAATTTAAATATGTTAATAAATTGCTTTGGCTTCTACTTAAGGTACAATCAATAATTAAGTTACAGTCAAGGATGATGGTACGAAGTATTATGATCGCTAAACCTATATATGAATCAATTCCCTATTTAAGCTTTCTCTTTGGTGCAGGTTGTTTACTTATCGGTAATTCTTTTATTAGCACTTTATTGGGCATTATGATGTTTTTTTATGGTGCGAATATCTGGCGTTTACGCTCAAACGCGCGCCGTGTTGATCATAAAGTAAATCGAATCAGAGTTAAAAAACACTATTACTACTATGAATTCAAACCTTTTATATTACTCACATTTGGTTTATTGATAATACGTTGGGTGCCACATCAATTAGCAACTATTGCAGGGGTAATCATTTGCTTAATTGCGCTATTAATTTTAGCTCTTCGAGTATTAAACAGGCGTTCCCGCTCTATGGTTTAATATGCTAGCTTTATAGACCAAGAAAAAGCGCGGAATAAACCGCGCTCTTGGGAGCTTACAAACTTTCTTAGCTAACTTTACTCTCGCTAAAACTTTACTCTCGCTAACCTTGCTGTCACCAGTTCCTCTCTATTTCCAACTTCTCATTTTATGACCCTTCAAAGCATAGAATAAGATGAATATATAACTTGGAATCATCACAACATAAGCACCTTGCGGGCCAAGACCAACGACATTTCCTAGACCAATCAATAATGGGCCTAACGCGCCACCAGCAATACCCATAATAAGTAAGCCAGAAGCAGTGCCCGTTAAGCGCCCAAGCCCTGCCAGCGCTAAAGGCCAAATAGCAGGCCACACCATGGCATTCGCAAAGCCAAGTAATGCGATATATAAAAGTGGGTCTGGTAATTCAGGTCCGCCAAACGGTACTAATAATAAGTTAGCAATAATAAATGATTCATTACTACCTAGCACAACAGCAAGCACAGTGACAATACCTGCAACTCCAGACATAACAAGTGCATTTTGCTGCGACATAAAACGTGGAATAAGGGCTATACCAATGGCGTAACCAATTAACATACACGCCATAGTGTATGAGGTCATTACAGAGTAGTCGGCTACACCTATTTGTAACGCATAAGAACCAATGGTATCCGCGGCAATCACTTCCACAGCCACGTACAGTGCGATACCTATTACACCAAATACTAGGTGAGGATGTTGTAAGGCTTCTTTTACTTCTCCTTTGCCACTGCCTTCAGACTCTTCGAAGACTAAATCAGGTAATGGTGCAAATTTAGCAAAGAGTGCAAACAATAGAATAAAGCCAGCAATAGCTAGGTAAGGCAAGATTAAACTGTTCGCCATCGCATCTTTTTGCGCTTGCGATAATTGCTCTCCGTCGGCAACGACACCACTTACTACTACTGCTGCAAAAATAACAGGCACGATAACCCCAGCAAATTTATTTAATAAGCCCATAATACAAACACGTACGGCAGCTGATTTCTCAGAACCCATTTTTACCACATAAGGGTTAATCGCTGTTTGCAGGATTGTTTGTCCCACGCCAATCATTAATTGAGCAAATAAGAATATTTCAATCATTTGCAGCTTTGCTGCAGGGATATACATTAATGCAGAAGCCGCCATAACGGCACAACCTATCGCCATCCCATTTTTATAGCCAACACGCTTAATAAGCATTGCAGATGGGATGCCTGCGACAGTTACGGCAATATAAAATGAAGAGATAATAAACGAAGCTTGTAACGGAGATAACACCAACATTTGTTGTAAAAATGGAGTAATTGCACCATTAAGCCAGGTTATACACCCTAAAATAAAGAACATTGATCCTGCCAATGTCATTGGCAGCCAAATACTGTGCTTAGTATTTGCTTCTAACTCGACGGTTGCTTCCATAGTTTTATCTCAACAGTTTTTTAATTAATTATTTTAGCTTTGAACTCATTATATTTATCTAAAATCCAGCCACTGCAAACTAAAATCATTTTTTTCACAATAAATTAATCATACACCAACAAAAATGACAGCGCTATCATTTTACATTAAAGTTACTCATAAACGACTTCCACTGCAGCTTAAAACAGTAAATAAACAATTATTTACAATAATTCAGATGAATTCTGGAATTATATTTTTGAAAAGTTTATATCGTGCACAAAAGAATTTGCTCAAAGAATATGTTGATTAGCTCATCCTGAGCGTCGTTAGAGTCGTTATTTTTTTGCTGCAGCTTTACGCGCTTGGCATGTTGCAAGTATTTTTTTCTGTCGGCTGATTGAAGCGCTATGCCATTCAAGTATTTCCTCAAGGCTGCGAAAACAGCCAATACAAATATCTCTACTATCTAAGCAGCAACACCTAACGCAGGGATTTTTCGGATAAAATTCATTATCATCACGCAAACTAACCCCCCACTATTCACAATTAAGTTTACCTAACTTTAGTTTGAATTAAGTCATGTGTCAGTTAAATCGTCTGCATCAATGCGTGTAAATTAGTATTAAGGTTAAGTAAAAAGTACATTATACAAAGCGCATGCAGGCATACGCTTTGTATCTATTAAGCGAGTTTAATCTTGGCTATCCTGTTTGTGACTAATCATGGCATCGAGTTTTTCACCCCCTTTTATACCAAAATCAAGCGTGCGAATTGGGAATGGAATACTGATATCAGCTTCTGCTAATGCTTGTTTAACGGCAACAACCGCTTTGTGCCTTACGGTCATAAAATCAGCTTCGCCGGGGTATTTTATCCAAAACCATACTAATAAATTAACGCTGCTATCGCCAAATCCTTCAGCGTATACAGCCGTTTCGTCTTGCTTAATCACAAAATCGAACTCATTGATTTTTTTAACTATCGCTTCAGCAGCTTGCTCTGGGTCGTCGCCATACGAAATGCCTACCGGTACTTCGATTCGGCGAACACCTAAGGTGCTGTAATTACGTAACACATTGCGAAAAAGGATCTTGTTAGGCACTAGAATTAATTGGCCATAAAAATTTTCAATCAGGGTATTACGTAAGTTAATTGATTTAACCGTACCAAAAGCATTATCGGTTTTAATGACATCGCCCGTTTTAAAGGGTTTTCGAATACCCATGGCGATGCCAGCAATGAGATTTTCGGTCATATCCTGAAACGCAAAACCAATCGCTAAACCAACAATACCGGCACCTGCAAGCAATGAAGTAACCGTGCCTTTTAACCCCATAAAATCTAGAGCAATAAATACCCCAACACATAAGACGACCATCTTGAAGATGGAAGCCATTAAATCGGCTATTTGCTTGGAGTCTAACGATCTGCGTAAAACCTTACGCACCATGGAACCTAAAAAGCGCGCAAGAATTGAAAATACAATGGCAATCAGTACTGCGACGATAAAGTTAGGAATATGACTTATAACAATATCAAACCAGCCTCCGAGCTTTTCTTCGATAAGCTTTTCGGCTTCACTAATTGAAGGGATATTTAGCATGATTGATCCTGAAAACTATTATTTAATAATCAGGTCATTGCAAAATAAACGCCAAAAATAAAAAACCACGCATTTGCGTGGTTTATTTAAAGCTTAAATGTCGCTTAATTTTGCTCGTCGCGTAAAAATACAGGCTCAAGTTCTTTAGTTGTGGCTTCTTCACTAAAATAGTAACCATCCACTGTAAACTGTTTCAGTTGGCTCAATTGAGTTACTTTATTTTCGATAATATAACGAGCCATTAAGCCGCGCGCTTTTTTGGCGTAAAAGCTGATAATTTTGTATTGACCATTTTTACAGTCTTTGAAATGTGGTGTGATGATTTGCGCAGATAAGGTTTTTTTATCAACCGCTTTAAAATACTCATTAGATGCAAGGTTGACTAAGTATTGACTATCTTGCTGAGCTAAAACTGTATTTAACTTCTTGGCAATAATACTGCCCCAAAATTCATATAAGTTTTTACCACGGCTATTATCAAGCTTAGTACCCATTTCAAGACGATATGCTTGCATTAAATCTAGCGGCTTTAACAGCCCATAAAGGCCCGACAAAATACGTAAATGGTTTTGTGCGTAGTCAAGTTGCTCAGCAGTTAGTGTATCTGCCGCTAAACCGCCGTATACATCACCGTTAAAAGCGAGTACCGCTTGTTTAGCATTTTGTTCAGTAAACGGCTGCGCCCATTCACTAAAACGGGCAGCATTGAGCCCTGCTAGCTTATCGCTGATTTTCATTAAGCTACTAATTTGTGCAGGTGTAAGCTCACGGCACACGCTCATCAGCTCTTCACTGTGCTCTAGCAGCTCAGGATAACTGAATTTCTCTGTAGTAGGTTGGCTTTCAAAATCTAAATTTTTTGCAGGTGAAATAACAGTGATCATAGTTAGCTATTGACTTGTAAATTATTTAATGTCAATTTCAACATTAAATGAAACGAAATGCACGTTTTGTTTAGTCCTACCTTACTTTTGCGCGACAAAATTTGCGTTGCGCCTTCGTTCTTTACTGATACGGACATATGACCTATCAAGCGCTGTCACAGTGTTGCAGTATAAGGTAGTTACAGTAGATTTTCTTTTAACTTGCTTGGAATGAGGAAAAGCAAATGACTTCAGCTCTACAAAGGCTCAAACAACATTCTTCTATCGTAGCCGACACCGGCGATATTGAAGCGATAAAAAAACACCAACCAGAAGATGCGACTACAAACCCATCTTTACTTCTTAAAGCCAGCGAGATCGAAGCGTATAAGCCTTATTTAGATAAAGCATTTAGCTATGCTAAAGAAACCGAGCAAGATGCCGCCAAACAACTTGAACTCGCTTGCGATTACTTTGCCGTATTATTGGGTAAAGAAATCAGCGAAATTGTACCGGGTTACATCTCTACCGAAGTTGACGCGCGTTTATCATTTGATACCCAAGCAACTATCGATAAAGCCCATACTTTACTTAGCCTGTATGAAAAAGAAGGCGTGAGCAAAGATAAAATTTTAATTAAAGTAGCTTCAACATGGGAAGGTATTAAAGCCGCTGAGCAACTAGAAAAAGAAGGCACTAAATGTAACCTTACTTTATTGTTTAGCGATGCCCAAGCACGCGCCTGTGCCGATGCAAACGTATTTTTAATCTCGCCGTTTGTGGGCCGTATTTTAGATTGGCATGTTGCTAACGGCATGGAAAAACCTACTGATCCGCTACAAGATCCAGGTGTTCAATCTGTACGTAGCATTTTTGAATTTTACAAACGCCATGATTATAAAACCGTGGTTATGGGCGCAAGCTTCCGTAACACTGGCGAAATTATCGCGCTAACGGGTTGTGATAAGCTAACTATTAGCCCTAACCTGTTAGAAGACTTAGGCAACCTTGAAGGCGCGCAAGAATATTTACTAGAAAGTGATATTCCTAAAGAGCCAAAACCTGAGCCACTTACAGAATCGCAATTCCGCTGGTTGCATAACCAAGATGCCATGGCGACTGAAAAACTGGCTGAAGGTATTCGCTCATTTGCTGATGCGCAAGAGCAATTAGAGGCACGTTTTAAAGCGATGTAACTCTTTAAAGATAAGTAAATAAACACTTACTGTATAAAACGCCACTCATGTGGCGTTTTTTATTTTCCCCGCGTATAGAATTTAATCTAGCCATCACATTTATGTAACATTACCGTCACTTTTTTATTCTATTTTAGTTTGGCCTGTGATATAGGTATTTCCGAGGTTCAAAATTCAATAGGAGAAGTTCATGGATAGCCTAGACGATATTTTAGAAATATTAGAAGGTCCTAGTACAACAAAAAAGACCTCTCAGAAGAATAAAAAGAGAAAGTGGCGCGAAATCGAAGCTTTAAAAGATAAGCAACGTTTACGCAAAGAACTACAGGAGTTAGACTATTTTGCAGACAACATTGCAATTGATGAGCTAGATTTTTAACTTAAAAAAATAGGCCGCATGCTTCACAGCTAACGGCCTTTTTTAATTCTTACACTTGCCAATTTATAGCGGCTTTGCCTTGCTGCTGGAGTATCTCATTGGCTTTAGAAAAGTGCTGACAGCCAAAAAAGCCTCGATGCGCTGAAAGCGGTGATGGGTGAGGGCCGTTTAACACAAAGTGCTTGGTAGCATCTATGCCTTTGCCTTTCTTTTGCGCATGCGCACCCCACAAAATAAACACCACGCCAGTTGTGTGCTCATTAATATGATTAATCACGTTATCAGTAAATTGCTCCCAACCTAAATGCTTATGTGAGTGCGCTTGTCCTTGCTCCACGGTCAGTACGGTATTTAGTAAAAATACGCCCTGCTCAGCCCAGTTTTGCAAGTGACCATGTTGCGGTACCGCAAACCCTGCAATATCAGTGGCGAGCTCTTTATAAATATTTTTCAGCGATGGCGGCAATTTAGTAACTTCTGGCAGTACTGAAAAACACAAACCATGAGCTTGTCCCTCACCGTGGTAAGGATCTTGCCCTAAAATAACCACTTTAATATCGTCAAGCTCCGTTGCTTCAAAGGCACTAAAAACCTGCGGCTCTGGTGGGTAAACTGCAACCCCTTCACTGCGCCTTTGAGCAACATAAGCAAGCGTGTCTTGCATATAAGGTTTGGCGCATTCGGTTTGTAAAAATGTTTGCCACTGACTCATTGTACATCCTTTAAAACAGCTCTTGATTGATCGATTTTATTACACATATCATCTAGCCCATCAAGCATCCGGGTGGTGAACCTGTGTAGTAAGTCGGCATTAATTTGAATAAACTGATTGTGTTTCACTGCAGGAACTTCGGGCCATTGTTGCCAATCGATAACTGGCTGTTTGTTTTTTGATTTCTCTTCTGGAAGAATAATCACCTCTGGTTTTGCAACGATCACGTTTTCAATACTTATAAGCGGATAGTCGGTGCGGCTATTGGCAAACACGTTGCTGCCATGGCAAATCTCAATAAGTTGATTAATCCAAGTATTTTTACTCACCGTCATCATCGGTTCTGGCCATAATTGATAAAACACAGCAACACTGGCTTTGCCCTGCTGTTTGGCTTTAATAGTGTCTAATTTTTGCTGAAATTCAGTCGCAGCATCCTTTGCCGCGTCCTCGCGGCCAGTTAATTTTCCTAGTCGTAGCAACTCATTAGGCACTTTTTCAACTTCATTGGCTTCACTGTATAAAACACTGATTCCCATACGCTCTATTTGTGCTAACTCATCAGCATGACTACTGCTATTCCATGCAAGTACCAAGTCAGGTTGAAGTGCTAACAGCTTTTCAGTTTGAATACCTTGGTGACCCCCTAAACGTGGGATTTTATTCGCCGCCTTTGGAAAATCAGCGTACTCAACTGTTCCCACAATTTGCTCGCCAGCGCCAATGGTATAAAGGTTTTCAACAATATGCGGAGCAAGCGCTACAATTCTCAGTTGTTGTTTATTAGTGCTAGCCTGTAGATTAGCACTGCCCAAGGCGAAACAAACAAATAATGCGAATCTTAACACCACCATTAGTAATCAAACCCTATTTGCGCTTTTACACCCGCATCAAATGCGTGTTTTACATTACGTACTTCGCTTACTGTGTCTGCAAGGTCTGTTAACTTACGGTGCGCACCACGCCCTGTAACAATCACTGACTGCATCGGCGGACGATTAGCAATCACCTCTAGCGCTTCTTCTAAATCAATGTAGCCATAAGTGATCATGTAAGTTATTTCATCAAGTAATACTAGGTTGATTGATTCGTCATTTAACATACGCTTTGCCTCTTGCCATGTAGCTTGCGCGGCGGCGGTATCTGATTCTTTATTTTGTGTTTCCCACGTGAAACCGGTGTTCATAATGGCAAACTCAACGCCCGCACCTTGTAATAAGTTACGCTCACCACACGGCCATGTGCCTTTTATAAATTGGCACACAGCGGCCTTCATACCATGGCCGACACAGCGAGTTACTGTGCCAAACCCTGATGTAGATTTACCTTTACCGTTGCCAGTGATCACTTGGAAAATGCCCTTTTCTGTTTGTGCCGCAGCAATGCGCTCATCCACTTTGTCTTTTACTTTTTGTTGCCGTTGTTGGTGTTTGTCGTTATTTGTGTCGCTCATCTGCTTGCTCCTTACCAGTTTTGGTAAATTTTAGTAATTTGTGGAATATCTAAATGCTGTTTACACATCTGGGCTAAACGCGTGAGTTGCTGTTCGCGATGTGTGTTTATATCTATATGCTGTTCAATACAGCTATTTGGTAACACCCAATCAAGTATCAGTTGGCTTGCTGCACTGCTATCAAACAAGCCATGTAAGTAAGTGCCTGCTATGCAGTTATCATCAGATATAAAACCATCATGAGTCACATTTTGTGGATGTGTGGTAAATTTTAGCAATGGTTGTTCAAGTGTAGGACCGTGACTTTGGCCTGCGTGAATTTCATACCCCACCATCTGAGCTTCACCGCCATTTAAATGCAAAATAGCCGATGCTTGCGTCAGTACTTTTTCAACCCCTAATTGAGTTGTAAAATCACCAAGTCCTAATCCTTTACAATGCTGAGCGCTTGACTCAACCCCCGCAGGGTCGTAAATATCGGTGCCTAACATTTGTAAGCCGCCGCAAATGCCGAGCACTTTACCGCCATAGCGAAGGTGGCGCTTAATTTGCTCCTCCCAGCCTTCATTTTTTAAAAAGGTTAAATCACTGATCACATTTTTACTGCCTGGGATAATAATTAGATCAACATTGGGAATAGACTGTGTGTGACGCACGTAGTTTATATCTATTTGTGGGTTTAACCGCAGCGCATCAAAGTCGGTATGATTACTAATGTGTGGTAAGAGTAAAACAGCTATTTTTATTTTCGCTTGGTTTACCTTATTATCAATAGCAACGGCGTCTTCTGCATCTAAGGTGAGATCATGCAGGTAAGGTAATACACCAAGTACAGGTTTGCCCGTGTACTCTTCGAGCCAATCAAGGCCACCTTGTAACAGTGCAATATCGCCACGAAAACGATTGATCACAAAGCCTTTTACTCGCGCTTGCTCTGACTCGCTTAGCAATGCCAAGGTGCCCACTAAATACGCAAATACCCCGCCTTTATCAATATCGGCAATAATAATGACAGGGCAATCCACCGCTTCAGCGTAACCCATATTGGCAATATCGCCAGCACGCAGGTTAATTTCTGCGGGGCTACCGGCCCCTTCTACAACCAATAGCTCAAATTCTTTACTTAATCTTTCTTGTGAGGTGAGCACAGCATCCATCGCGACTTTTTTATAGTCGTGGTAAGCACCCGCTTCCATATTGCTAATCGCTTTGCCATGAATGATCACTTGAGCGCCAGTATCACTATTAGGTTTGAGTAATACGGGATTAAAATCTATTCTTGGGGCAACCTTTGCTGCAATTGCTTGTAACGCCTGAGCACGGCCTATTTCACCGCCATCTTGTGTTACTGCGCTATTAAGTGCCATATTTTGTGGCTTAAAGGGAGCAACTTTAATACCTTGCTCTGCAAACACTCGGCACAAAGCTGCAACCAATGTACTTTTACCGGCATCTGATGTGGTGCCTTGGATCATTATTGTTTTCATCATTCACTACTTTTTAAAGTGAGCGGCAAGCCTGCCATTATAAATTCAACCCGAGCAACCTCTGCGGCAATTGCTTGATGTAGCCAGCCTGACTCATCAACAAAGTCACGGCTTAATTGCCCAAGCGGCACAATCCCGTGTCCAACTTCGTTACTGACAAAAATAACCTGTCCAGGGAGCTTACTCAGCGCTTCAAGCAATGCCTGTTTTTGCTGCGCCCAGCAGTTATTATCTTGGCATAAACAATTACTAAGCCACAGCGTAAGGCAATCAACTAAAATGCAGTTACCAGCTTTGCTATGGGCAAGTAAGGTATTTGCAAGCGTTATTGGCTCTTCAATTAGCTGCCAATGTGCTGGGCGCTGCTGTTGATGACGATAAATACGTGCTTGCATTTCATCATCATGGCCTTGTGCGGTAGCGATGTATATTACGGGTTTTTCAGTGCTTGTTGCTAATTGCTCTGCAAAGCGGCTTTTACCACTACGGGCACCACCGAGAATTAAAGTATGTTGAGGTTTCATTGTGCGCTACTCGTCATTATAACGATGAGAGTTATATAAATACTCACTTCACTAAGTTGCTGCGCTGCCCCTAAACAATCACCGGTATAACCGCCTAATTGGCGTTTAAACCAATGCATAACCATCAAACGTACGAATACTAAAGTCAGGGTTATTATTACTAATGCTTGCCAAGTAACAAGCTGGAAAATCAACGTAGCGGCAAATAAAAAAGCAGCTGTTAATAATAAAGTGACTAATCCGGTTTTAGATAAGTGCATAGCCAGTGGCTTTACTTTTGCGCTGGCATCTTCGCTCACATAATCCATACTAAAAATGATACTAGTCGCAACAACGCGGCTTAAGCATTGCCCAGCAATGATAGCAAATAACAACACACCGTTATCTTCACTTAATATCACCAAACTTTGATACTTCAGCATTAATATAATGATAAGTGCTGCAGCGCCGTATGTGCCTAAACGGCTATCTTTCATAATATTGAGCTTTTGTGATACCTGCCAGCCACCACCAAAGCCATCCCAGACATCGGCCCAGCCATCTTCATGAAAAGCACCAGTCATTAGTAGGCTCAGCGCCATCACTAACAGCACACATATTGAAACAGGTAATATAAATTGCAGGCAGTAAAACACCAAAGCATGGGCTAAACCAAGTCCTAATCCTACTAACGCAAAGTAGCGACTGGCTTGATTTAAGTGTTCGCCCGTCACCTCAAAACGAAGCTTTACCGGAATGCGGGTTAAAAAACTAACCGCTAATTGTAACAACTGCCATTGCGTGATGCTTGCTTGCGCTTGTGTCATCACTTACACCACATTATCAACTGCAGCGTCGGCAAAGCTTGCCATTTGATTATAAAAACCGAGCGCACTTTGTAGCAAAGGCAAACTTAATGCAGCGCCAGTCCCCTCCCCTAAGCGCAAATCTAATTGCAGTAATGGTTTAACCTCTAAGTGGGCGAGCATTTTACTATGGCCTTGCTCATTTGAACTATGGGCAAAAATAAAATACGCTTTTACATTGGGGTTAATTGCAATCGCGACTAAAGCTGCAGCGGTACAAATAAAGCCATCAACCAGTACTACCATTTGTTGCTCAGCAGCGCTGAGCATGGCACCCACAATATGCACAATTTCGAAGCCACCAAGTGCTGCAAGCAAGGAGATAGGATCATCTAGTTGAGTTTTATGTAAGATCAGTGCTTGCTCTACAACTTTTACTTTACGCGCAACCACCCCATCACTTACGCCAGTACCTTTGCCCACACATTCACTGGCAGGGAGTTTAAGCATTGCCGCCATAATAGCGGCTGCACTGGTGGTATTACCTATGCCCATTTCACCCAAGGCTAGAGTATTACAGCCACTACTTTTAAGCGCTAATACAAGTTGTTTAGCATTATTAAACCCTTGTTGTACCTGCTCGGTACTCATAGCCGTGTGTTGATTAAGCGGCTCGGTGATATCCCCTAAACGACAATCACGAATGTCCGTGCTGGGTACTTTCGTTAAAATACCGCAATCGGCTATTTCAAGCTGCCAGCCTAGCTGATTGCAAAACACATTAATTGCCGCGCCGCCAGCAGCAAAATTAGCAACCATTTGCGCGGTAACGTCGCTGGGGGCAATTGATACTCCTTGCGCTACAACACCATGATCGCCAGCAAACACGATTAATGTAGGCTGTTTTATAGCTGGCTGAAAATCTAAAAATGCACTCTGTATATCAATATCTTGACTAAAAATACTCACCAATTGCTGTGCCAGTGGTTCAAGTAGCCCCAGTGCTCCAAGCGGTTTAGTTTTGTGATTAATTTTATCACTGATCAGCGTATCAAATTGCCTGTTAAGGGGTTTAATAGAATACATCATTGATACACCTTTTTACGAAAACACAGCAAAGATAAAAAGAACACACTACCAATGGCCGAGGTGATCACCCCGATTGGTAGCTCTTGGTTGCTCATCACAATACGCGAGAGCACATCCACCCATACCATAAATGTACCGCCAACGAGTGCAGTCATAGCAAGGCCTGTTAAGGTTCCTTGGGATACGAAAAAACGCACTATATGGGGTATCATCAGACCCACAAAGCCAATTCCGCCACATAACGCCACCAAGAGCGCTGTAATTAACGAACTTAACACTAACATTAGCAAGCGAAAGCGTTGCACAGGAATACCTAGGGTCGCGGCACTTTCATCACCCAATAACATGGCATTGAGTTGACGCCTAAAACTCATTAATAAAATAATACAGCTGAAAATAGCTAAAGCGGGTAGCCAAAGTGCTTGCCACTGCGCTCTCGCAAAACTGCCTAAGGTCCAAAATAAAATCGCGGTGATCGCTTGAGGGTTACTAAAATAAAGCAGTAAGCTGGTAAATGCGCTGAATAAAAATGACAATGCAACCCCTGCTAATAGCATTGTTTCAACCTGAGCAGACGCTCTACGTCCTGCAACAAATACCAATAAGCACATGGTCAGCATACTACCCACAAAAGCAGCCAGCGACATTGAAAACCCAGCACTGATGCCGGTGAAGGTAATAAAACACACTACACCAAATGAAGCCCCAGATGAAATACCAAATAAATAAGGGTCAGCTAATGGATTACGGGTCACGGTTTGTAAAATCAGCCCTGCAATGGCTAACCCTGAGCCTGCTAAGAACGCCAATAACGTACGTGGCAAACGTAGCTGCCAAATTATTCGCTCAATAAACGAATCACTACCTTGGCCAAACCACTGTCCAATTACGCTGTAGTAAACATCAACAAACTTACTGGGGGCAGCACCAAAGCTCAACGCGGCAAAAATACTCAGCACACTTAATACCATGGTTAGCGGCAGTAATAGGTTATTTTTCAGTTGCATGAAGCGCTCCTGATTGATAACCATAAAAATACGTTATATGTGGAATGGATTGCGCTTTACTTTGCGGGTGGCTAGATACTTGAGCGCACACGTCAAATACATCGCTTAGCATTTTCTCTGTTATAACCTGCTGCGGCGTGCCAGATGCAACGATTTCACCGTGATCGATTACCAATAGCTCATCACATAGGCTGGCCGCTAAATTTAAATCATGAAACGATGCCAACACAGTTACCCCGAGTGATTTGGCTAATTCCATTAATTGAATTTGATATTTTACGTCAAGGTGGCTGGTAGGCTCATCCATAATCAAAAGCTGTGGCTTTTGCACTATGGCACGGGCAATTAAAGCACGCTGCTTTTCGCCACCGGAGAGCGAATCAAACGCTTGGTTAGCATGCTCAATTAAGCCTACTTGTTTTATCGCTTGGTGAATTAGCTGCTTATCACTTTGTGTGGTGCCACTAAAAAGACGTTTATGCGGGGTAAGCCCTAGGCTCACCACATCATACAAAGATAGATTAAATTGCGAAGGCGTTTCTTGTAAAACCACAGCAACTTGCTTGGCAAAATCATCAGCACTTAGTTGCCAAATATCATCTGAGCCAAGGAGCACTTGACCACATGTTGGTTTATTAAACCGATATAGACAACGCAATAAACTCGACTTACCCGCACCATTAGGCCCAAGCAAGCCAATAAACTGGCCTTGCTCAATGCTGATGTTTATTTTTTTTAGAATAGATGTATTAGCAACAGTCCACGATAAATCGTCGACGGTAAGAAGCGCTGTTGGTGTCTGCAATGTTTATCTCTGCTAGCACGCGAAAACCCAATGCAGTAAACACAAGCAAATGCTTATGAAAAAGATGAGTTTACCCGCTCAGTTATTTAAGTTGATTGTAACGTATTTAGTATCTGGCTTATCACTAATGTGGCTTACAGTTGCGGGAACAGCTGAGGACTTGCACCTCATTCCTAAATACCCCTCTATTATGAGCAGGTGAGTTTATATTTCAATTAATATCTTTCTAGATGGCTAAAAACAGCTTAGAAAACAATTTTAGGCCAAGCTTCACCTTGTTCATCAATGTAAACATCAACACAAATAAGAGCAGCATAAGAGATTGAAAACACATTTTGGCTAATGAGCGACTCACGAGGGAGCTGACATACTATCGCTAACAGCTGTTTGATAACGCCAGCGTGGGTTATGACCAAGTGGGGTCCTGTGTTCTGTGCGCTGTTCATCACTAAAAATTGCTGCCACCACGTTTCAACTCGACTATAAAACGCATTCATGGATTCGCCATTGGGGGGCGTAATTTGCCAAGGGTTTTGCCAAAAGCCTCCGATTGTCGGTGAGCTACTTTGTTGCCAAAGTACTTCATAGCTTTGCCCATCCCAATCGCCAAAATCATACTCTGCAATTGCACTGTCTATATTGAGCGGTAGTTGGCGAGTATTGGCAAGCTGTTGTGCAAAGAGCTTACAACGTTTTAAAGGAGAACTGTTTATTGTAGTGATATCGCTCAGCCCTGCAACTGCATCTTCTAACTGCTGAACACCCTTCTTGCTCAACTCAAAGTCGCTACGCCCAGCTAATACATTTTGCTGCTCAAGCTCACCGTGACGTAAAAAATACACTTTAGTTGTAAATGGTTTCATTAATTACCACTTTAAAGCCACAAAAAAAGCGCCAATTTTAAACAAGGCGCTTTTTAATCTAGTTTATCGAGATTATAAAATTTGGTTTTCTTTCCAAACTTGCTCTTTTTCCATGCGCTTTTTACGTTTGTCACATGGGTCATCACAATCACAAGCTTTATCAATACCTACTGAGCCTAGACCACCACAGCTACTCGCCATAGATTTTTTCTGCATAATCATGCCAATGGCCATTGCTGCGACAATTAAAATAAGTAAACCAAAAGTAAGAAGAAAAAGTGACATTGCTTAGCCCCTATTGTTCAGCAATTAAAAGGTGCTTGGCTAACGTAGCCAAGCTGAGTGTATTATAAACCGCTTTGTGCTCTGCTACAAATAGGGTTTAAATGCTGGGCTCGAATAAGTCACTAAACCATCCTTCGATTTAGCTATTAGATAGACCGCTAAGTCATTTTTTTCTGCATAGGCTTGAGCTTTATCCATGCCCATAATAGTCAATGCAGTAGCAAGACCATCGGCTGTCATTGCTGATGGATGTAATACGGTTACTGATACGAGATCATGACGACTTGGCATACCGGTAACTGGATCAATCAAATGACTGTAAGTCACACCATCCATTTCATAAAATATACGGTAATCACCCGATGTTGCCATGCCATTATTACCTGGCGCTAAAATATGGTGTACTTTGCGTGTGCCTGGCTCTGCATCAGGTTGCTCAATCGCTATGCGCCAATCCTGATCGTTAGGCTTTTTACCTGCAATGCGCAGCTCACCACCAATTTCGACCATATAATTAGTTAGACCGTGACTTTCTAGCAGCTCAGCTACTTTATCAATGCCATAGCCTTTTGCTGTTGATGAAAACGAAAGTTCTAAGCCGTCAACCGTTTTTGCTAAACCCTGCTCAGTCAGTTTTAATTTATCAACCCCAATTTTAGCAATCATGTTAGCTAATGCTTCGTCTGTTGGGCGCTTAGTTGGTTTTTTATCTGGACCAAAGCCCCATAAATCAATCAAGGGTCCCATTGTCACATCGAGAGTTTTAGTTGACTCCCCTAGGCGAATTGATTCGCTCACCACCGCTCTAAAGTCACTACTAATTGGCATGACTTCATCGACAGCTAAGCGGTTAAATTGATTAATCTCAGACTCTTTAATATAAGTCGACATTGATAAGTTAATGCCTTTTAACAGCTCAGTGATTTCTGGCAGTAAATTAAGTGTGTCGAGCTTTTCTTGCTGAGCAAATACTTTGATGTGATAAGTCGTACCCATGGTCTTACCTTCAAGATAAAGCTCTTGCGGTTCATCACTTTGACCACAGCCAGATATAAGTAAAGTGAAGGTAAGAATAAATAAGGCAATTAATGCCTGCGGGTGAAAAACTCTATTCATGGCAGCCTACTTTAAATTTGATATAAAAAAGCCTCGTAACAAACATTGCTACGAGGCTGATATTCTAACCAAAACTAAACTGTTTTGGTATCAGTGTTAGCCACCGAAATCATCTAGTAAGATATTTTCGTCTTCAACACCTAAGTCTTTCAACATTGTGATAACAGCAGCGTTCATCATTGGAGGACCACACATGTAGAACTCACAATCTTCTGGCGCTTCGTGATCTTTAAGATAGTTCTCAAATAACACGTTATGGATAAAGCCAGTGTAGCCTTCCCAGTTATCTTCAGGTTGTGGATCTGATAGTGCTGTATGCCATACGAAGTTGTCATTTTCAGCCGCTAGGCCGTCAAAATCTTCAACGTAGAACATTTCACGTTTAGAACGTGCACCATACCAGAAGCTCATCTTACGCTTAGAATTCAAACGTTTAAGTTGGTCAAAGATATGTGAACGCATTGGCGCCATACCAGCACCACCACCTACGAATACCATTTCAGCGTCAGTTTCTTTTGCGAAGAACTCACCGAATGGACCAGAGATAGTCACTTTATCACCTTCTTTAAGTGACCAAATGTACGATGACATTTTACCACAAGGTAAGCTTAAATCTCTTGGCGGCGGCGTAGCAATACGCACGTTAAGCATGATGATGCCTTCTTCTTCTGGGTAGTTAGCCATTGAGTAAGCACGAATTGTTTCTTCGTCTACTTTTGACTCCAGTTTGAAGAAACCAAAATGGTTCCAGTCGCCACGGTATTCCTCTGGTACATCGAAATCAGCGTATTTAACGTGGTGCGCAGGGGCTTCAATTTGAATATAACCACCGGCACGGAACGGTACTGACTCGCCATCAGGAATTTGTAGCTTAAGCTCTTTGATGAAGGTTGCTTTGTTATCGTTAGAGATAACTTCACAATCCCACTTTTTAACACCGAAAATTGACTCTTCTAGTTCAATTTCCATGTCGTTTTTAACATTTACCTGACACGCTAAACGACAGCCTTCACGGGCTTCACCTTTAGAGATGTGATCAAGTTCTGTTGGTAAGATATCGCCGCCACCTTCTTTGATGTGTACACGACACTGACCACAAGAGCCACCGCCACCACATGCAGATGATACGAAAATACCTGACTCAGATAGCGCACCTAATAGCTTACTACCTGCTGATGTTTTAATGGCTTTATCTGGATCGCCATTTACGCCGATGATGATGTCACCGCTTGCAACTAACTGAGATTTAGCACCAATGATGACTAAAACTAGTAGTACAACGATAGCGATGAAAACACCAACGCCTAAGAAAATCTCATAACTCATGATTTATCCTCGCTACCTATTAAAGTGAAATACCAGAGAATGACATAAAGCCAAGACCCATCAAACCAACTGTGATGAAGGTAATACCTAAACCACGTAGGCCGTCTGGCACGTCTGAATATTTCATTTTTTCACGAATACCAGCAAGTAATGTAATTGCTAGCGCCCAACCTACACCAGAACCGATACCATAAACCACAGACTCGCCGAAGTTATAGTTACGCTCTACCATGAAAGATACCGCACCAAAGATTGCACAGTTAACTGTGATCAATGGTAGGAAGATACCTAACGCGTTATATAGTGCAGGGAAGAACTTATCTAATGCCATTTCAAGAATTTGTACCAGTGCTGCAATAACACCGATGAAAGTCAAGAAACGTAAGAAGCTAAGGTCTGCTTCAGGGTAGCCAAGCCACTCAAGTGCACCAGGTGCAAGAACCGCATGATAAACCAAGTTGTTAACTGGTACTGAGATACCCAATACCACGATAACTGCCACACCTAGGCCGATAGACGTAGTTACTTTCTTTGATACTGCAAGGAAAGTACACATACCTAGGAAGAAAGCTAGCGCTAAGTTTTCAATGAAAACCGCTTTTACGAATAAACTAATATAATGTTCCATTGTCTGCCCCTTACCCTTTCGCTTCTACTTGGTCTTTCTTATAAGTACGAAGTACCCAAATGAATAAACCAATGATGAAGAAAGCACTAGGTGGTAAAATCAATAGACCCATAGGTTGATACCAGCCACCATCTTGCACAAGCGGGATGATTTCAGCACCAAATAATGACCCTTTACCAAATAGCTCACGAATAAAGCCAACAGTTAGTAACACTACTGAATAACCTAAACCATTACCGATACCGTCAAGGAATGACATAAGCGGTGGCGACTTCATCGCATACGCTTCTGCACGACCCATTACGATACAGTTTGTAATGATCAGACCAACAAATACTGACAACTCTTTCGCCGTAGCATAAGAGAAGGCTTGTAATACTTGGTCAACAACGATTACCAATGACGCAATGATGGTCATTTGCACGATAATACGTACAGATGACGGGATCTGGTTACGAATAATTGAGATAAAGAAGCTTGAAAAAGCAGTAACCAACGTCAATGCGATTGACATGATTAACGCATTTTTTAAGCTAGACGTTACCGCAAGCGCTGAACAAATACCAAGTACTTGTAGTGCGATTGGGTTATTTGCCAGTACCGGACCAAATAGGACCGACTTCATTTCTTTAGTATCAGCCATTATTTCAACGCTCCTTCACGTACTCTCGCAAGGAAAGGACCAAAGCCGTTTTCGCCAGTCCAAAAGTCAACTGCGTGATCAACACCATTAGACGTTAAAGTTGCACCTGATAAGCCATCAATTTGATGCTCATTCTTAGCGCCACTTTTTACAATATTGATTGGTAACTCTTTACCATTCCAACTTGCAGTCCACTGTGGGTTTTGGATTTCTCCACCCAAGCCAGGTGTTTCGTTGTGCTTATAAAAGTTAATATCTTTAACAGTTTCGCCATCGCTTTCAAGTGCTAAGAAGCCATACATCACACCCCAAAGGCCATAACCTTGGATTGGTAAAATAATTGCATCTGTAGAACCGTCTGCTTTCTTCGAGATATATACAGGTGAGTTATCAGTCATACGCTGAATACCAGCTATATCTTTAACACCTTTCTCTTTTAAAGACTTACTGATGTTCTGGTCGAACTTGCTTTTTTCGAAATCAAATGAGTTAGGATCAACATCCACAAACTCACCAGTTTCCATATTAACAACACGTGCTTCGATTTTTGAGTTAAATGTATCAGAGATATTTTCAACTGCATCGATACCCGCTGCGGCTAAGATATTTTTTTGAATATCTTGCGTTT
Source organism: Pseudoalteromonas sp. APC 3893 (assembly GCF_030408095.1). NCBI lineage: Bacteria > Pseudomonadati > Pseudomonadota > Gammaproteobacteria > Alteromonadales > Pseudoalteromonadaceae > Pseudoalteromonas > Pseudoalteromonas sp. APC 3893. The sequence goes on along the minus strand of NZ_JASDCD010000007.1, from coordinate 124,668 downwards.
TGTTAGCTTGCTGTAATGGGCGAAGCTGAACTGAAGCAAACGATACGATGATTGCACACACTAAACATAGTGCAACAACAACGGTTAGCGTTTTGCCGATTGATTCGTTATTACTAGACATTACGTGCCAACCTCCGCTTGATATTAGCCTGCACTACAAAGTGATCGAATAATGGTGCAAATAAGTTAGCAAATAAGATTGCTAGCATCATACCCTCAGGGAATGCAGGATTGATTACACGGATCATTACTACCATCACACCAATTAGTGCGCCGTATGCGAATTTTGCTTTATCGGTAAATGCAGCAGACACTGGGTCTGTCGCCATAAAGAACATACCAAAAGCAAAACCACCTAATACTAAGTGCCAATGCCAAGGCATTGCAAATACTGGGTTAGTATCAGAACCAATTGCATTTAATAAGAATGCAGTTGCAACCATACCCAAGAACACACCTAGCACGATACGCCAAGAAGCGATACGAACATAGATAAGGAATAAACCACCCACTAACAATGCAAGTGTAGATGTTTCACCTACAGAACCTTGAATGAAACCATAAAACGCATTCCACCATAGCTCCATGTTGCTAAAGTCTAGTGAACCAACAAACGCTTGACCTAGCATAGTTGCACCAGAGAATGAATCTACTGCGGTCCATACTGTGTCACCTGAAATTTGTGCAGGGTATGCAAAGAATAAAAATGCACGGCCCGCTAATGCAGGGTTTAAGAAGTTACGGCCAGTACCACCAAAGATTTCTTTAGCGATTACTACACCAAACGTGATACCTAACGCTACTTGCCATAAAGGAATCGTTGCTGGAAGGATCAAAGCGAATAACACTGACGTTACGAAGAAACCTTCGTTAACTTCATGCTTACGCACTGAAGCAAATAATACTTCCCAAAAACCACCCACAGCAAAGGTTACTGCGTAGATTGGTAAGAAGAAGCATGCCCCGTAAAACATTTTAGCGCCCCAGCCTGAGCTAGCGGTTAATTCACCACCAAATAACTGGAACAAACCAACTTGCCAAGAGTTTGCTAGTTCAAAACCTTGTGCTAATGCACCGGCGGCCTGATGACCAATATTGAACATACCAAAAAACATGGCAGGGAACGTCGCCATCCACACTAAAATCATCATACGTTTTAGGTCGATGTTGTCACGAACGTGTGTCGCGCCTTTATTTACATAGCCTGGTGTATAAAAAATAGTTGCTGCTGCTTCATACAGGGCATACCACTTTTCATGTTTACCACCGGCTTCAAAATGCGGCTCGATATCTTCTAGAAATTTCTTTAAACCCATCTCTCTAGCCTTCCTTCTCGATCGTAGTCAAGCAATCGCGTAGGATTGAACCATACTCGTATTTACCTGGACAAACGAAGGTACATAACGCTAAATCTTCTTCATCAAGTTCAAGTGCGCCTAATGAGATAGCACCATCTAAATCACGTGAGATTAAGTCACGTAATAAAAGCGTTGGTAAAATATCTAACGGCATAACACGCTCATAGTTACCAATTGGCACCATGGCACGTTTTGAACCACCTGTTGACGTTGTCATTTTAAATAAACGACTTGGCGCAAGGTGAGATAAGAAAGTACGTGTCACTGAGAATTTATCGCTACCTGGACGGATCCAACCAAACAATTCTTTTTCGCGACCTTCAAGTAATACTGATACTTGAACATGGTAACGACCTAAGAATGCTTGAGGACCTGCAGAAATAGCACCTGCTAAAACAGAACCAGAAATTACACGGTTATCACCGTCTTCTAATTCGCCCGCAACTAAATCATCCAGTGCAGCACCTAGTTGAGTTTTCACTAAACGAGGGTTTTTAACACGTGGACCGGCAAGAGAAATAACACGATCAGTGCTGATTTCACCAGTAAGGAATAAGTGACCAAACGCAATAACGTCTTGGTAACCAATATGCCAAACTTGCTTACTTGCAGATACTGGGTCTAAGTGATGGATATGTGTGCCAACAAGGCCAGCCGGATGTACGCCACCAAACTCATGTACTTCTACTTGAGGGATTGATGAGCTAGGTACTTGGCTACCTGCTTGTTTACAAACAAATACTTTACCGTCAGTTAAACGAGATACCACAGCTAAACCTGCTTCGAATGCTTGCGCATTTTCGGCAATAATAACCGCAGGATCTGCAGCTAATGGATTAGTGTCGATAGCCGTCACAAAAATAGAGCTAGGATTTGCATCCACTGCCGCTACCTTGCTGAATGGGCGAACACGAAGTGCTGTCCATTGACCTGACTGAATTAGTACTTCTTTGGCTTTTTCACGGTCTAAGCTTGAAAGCTCATCGGCCTTGAAAGAGTCAAAGGTGATTTGCTCACTGCCATTTACTTCAATAACGACAGATTGCAGCACACGTTTTGCACCACGATTAATTTCTTTTACTGTACCAGCAGCTGGGGCAGTAAATAATACACCTGGGTTCTTTTTGTCTTCAAAAAGTACCTGGCCTTTTTTAACTTGGTCATCCACACGAACATGCATGGTTGGACGCATACCAATAAACTCTTCACCTAGCACAGCTACACGTTTGACGGCTGAGCCATCATGAATAACTTGCTGAGGTGCGCCCTCTATGGGTAAATCCAGACCTTTTTTTATGTTGATCATACGCACTTGCACTACATTAACGGAAAGAAACTGAAAAATCGTACCAACCACGTCGCTTTTTGACTATTCAAGCAAATTCAAGATATCAAAGAACTGCCTGTTTAAGATACAAAGCAAGCAACGCAGTAAAACTCCTCACATATATTGCCCGAATTTTAACACCAATCAGGGTCACTATGCGAGTGTAAATATGAAATTTATACGACAGGAGCAGTAATTTAGCTCAATAGCTACATTTGAATAAAATTCAATATAGACCAAAGTGTAATTGCCCGCGAGTAAGGATGAAAATTAAACAGAAAATATCCGTAAATAACTCAAACAATATATTGCAGGCAATAAAAAAGTCGCCGTAGCGACTTTTTCAATTAACGAACAGAATTAGTCAATCATGTTTGCAATGTGTGCAACAGGTTCTACATCTTGTTCGTAATCAACGCTGTCGATACCAAAACCAAACAAGCGCAAAAACTCATTGTGATAACCCACATAATCAGTTAGTTCATCAATTGTTTCTGTGGTTACGCTGTCCCACACAGTTTGAATACGCGCTTGAACATCATCTTCCAATTCTTTGTAGTTTTGGAATAAATGGCCACCGTCATCAAAGCGTGGAGAATCACCATATAAATTCTCGGTAAATAAACTATGAATTTGCTCAATCGTACCTTCATAGGTGCCATCCGCTTTCATCACTTTAAATAGTGCAGAAATGTAAAGTGGCATAATTGGAATAGCAGAACTTGCTTGCGTAACTACCGCATTAAGTGAAGATACATACGCTTCACCGTTAAGTGCTTTAGTAGATTCTTTAATTGCTACAGTTGCACGGTCTAAGTCTTCTTTTGCTTTACCAATTGTGGCATGACCGTAAATTGGCCACGTTAGCTCTTTACCAATATAGGTGTAAGCACTGGTTTTAAAGTTATCAGCCAATACGTCGGCTTCTTTAAGTGCATCAATCCACATTTCCCAATCTTCACCGCCCATCACTTTAATGGTGTTGTCGATATCGTCTTGGCTTGCTGCTTCTACTGTTATTTCATCAATTTCACGCTTTGACGTATTAAGGTTTTTAGTCGTCACCGCATCGCCAATCGGCTTAAGTGTAGAAGAGTAAGTTTCACCAGTATTTGGATCAGTACGACGAGGAGATGCAAGGCTATAGATAACTAAATCAACTTTACCTAAGTCAGCTTTAATTGTATCAATCGCTTTTTGCTTGATTTCGTTAGAAAACGCATCGCCATTGATATTTTTAGACCAGAGGCCTGCTTCATCAGCTGCATTTTGAAATGCCGCCGTGTTATACCAACCTGCAGAACCCGTTTTACGCTCAGTGCCTTCTTTTTCAAAGAAAATACCTAAAGTCTTAGCACCGCCACCAAATGCGGCAGTAATACGCGATGCAAGGCCATAGCCTGTAGACGCACCAATAACTAGTACATTTTTAGGCGCATCTTTTAGCTCGCCTTGTTGTTTTACATAGTTAATTTGTTCTTGTACGTGCTCTGCACAGCCAACTGGATGGGCGTTAGTACAGATGAATCCGCGAATTTTAGGCTTAATGACCATTGATCATCCTATATCTATTTCAATAAAAATTAGCGCTAGTTTAAAGGCTAATTGTAAAAATACAGGTCTGATCAGTATTCAATACTCTCAGACCTGGCCGTTAATCTAATTTAGAGCCACCCAAACACGTTGGCGAATCAGCAACATTGCCTTCTTGCTCGCTAAACTCATCGGGGGTAAAGGTATGAATAGCCAACGCATGAATATGATTAGCTAATTCATCTTTTAAAACTTCGTTAATTTGACGGTGACGTTGTAATAAACGTTTGCCGCTAAACTCCTCACTGACGACAATAACTTTAAAGTGAGAATCTTCACCACGGCTGTGCATATGGCTTTCGTTAACTACATTAAGGTGTTTACAAGCAATTGCATCGGCAATTTTACTTTGTATTTGTTGCTGCATAGACATAAAACGATCACTTTAAAACAGATTTATTGCTCTACTATAACAACTAAGCTTGTAAATTGGCTAGTTGGGTTTTGGTAAAATATACCTAAACGTCAAACTGATACGCGGATGAGCCAAGGTAGTTTGCTTTGCTATAGCATGCTGAAAATCACGTTGACTATGGCCATGCATCACTAAACAACTACCGCTGTGTAGTTTTACCTCACTCACTTTATGGCTGGTTTTATGCTTTAACTTTAATGCGCGCTCTGCGCCAAGTGATATACACACTATAGTGGGCTCAGAGCCAAGCTCTATTTCATCATCGCTGTGCCAGCCCATGGTGTCATTACCATCGCGGTAATAATTAACCAATAGAGAGTTAAAAGGTTGCTGTAAATGCTGCTCTAGCCGTTTTCGCATAGCCAATAATACAGCAGGCCAAGGTTCGACAATTAATTTATTCTGCGAATAACCATATTCAATGTCATTATCACTGATAAAACATTGCAGCCGCGGAATAGCCCCTGTTCGGCCATACACTGTAGTGATGGGTTGTTGCCAAGGCAAGTTTTGCTGTAAATGATAAAACAAATCGAGGCTTTTTTGCGCACTAAGGGCGGTTCTTTGGTAAGAAAAGCCATTTGGTAACTGTTGGGGGTTGGCGTTTGGCCGTTGCATGTTAGAATTTACCTATCATTTGATTACTGATCACTAAACTATTATGACCACGCAAGCACAGCTCGGCGATACATCCTTTACTCTTGAACGTTTTCCGCTAGATCAAAAAAACCGTAGCCTACAAGCATGGGACTCTGCTGATCAGTACCTTGTTGACTATGTTACTGAACATTATCCTGATTGTCGCTCATTGCTAATTTTTAATGACAGCTTCGGGGCTTTATCTTGCTATTTTAGTAAACAAGGATTAACAGTTTGTTCAGTCAATGATTCTTATATTAGCCATCAAGCTGCTGCGTATAACTTAGCTGAAAACAAAATTGCCACAGCAAATTTCAGTCAACTGGACAGTTTATCTGCACTACCTGAAAACGTAGATTTAGTGCTTATGAAGGTGCCACGTACTCTCGGGTTTATGCAATATCAGTTATCAGAGCTCAGCGAAGTGCTTGCACCGGGCACTCCCGTCATTGGCGCAGGTAAAACAAAAGATATTCACAATTCGACCATTAAAGCGTTTGAACACTATATTGGTGAAACTAAAACAAGTTTAGCAGTTAAAAAATCACGCTTAATTATAAGTCAAGCTACAGGGGGCTATAAAGCGGCTGACTTTCCAGTAAACTGGCCACTTGAAGGCACTGACTTTAGTATTAGCAACCACGCGAATGTGTTTTCACGTGACTCGCTAGACATTGGTGCACGGTTCTTTTTTAATTACTTACCGCAATCGAGCAAAGCAAAGCGAATTATTGATTTAGGCTGTGGTAATGGTGTAGTAGGATTAATGACATTATCACGCTGCCCTAATGCTGAAATCACCTTTGTTGATGAATCTTATATGGCTGTCGAATCTGCACGACTAAACGTTGAACTCAATATGGAAGATAAGTTTGAACAGTGTTCATTTATCGAAAACGATTGTTTAGCTGGGTTTGAAAGTGAAAGTGCTGATATTGTTTTATGTAATCCGCCTTTTCATCAGGCACAAGCTGTGACCGACCATATTGCATGGCAAATGTTTAAACAAGCAAAAGACACCTTAAAAAATGGCGGCGAATTACGTATTATTGGCAATCGTCATCTTGATTATCATGACAAGTTAAAGCGCATGTTTGGTAATTGCCAATTACTTGGCTCAAATAAGAAGTTCGTCGTTTTAAGCGCAACTAAAAATAATGGAATGCTATAGCAATGAAAAACTACATTTTACCTTGTTGTATTTTATTAGCCCTAGGTGGCTGCAGTAGTAGCCAACCCAATCAATTGATCTTAAATCCGGTTTACCAAAGTGGTAAAGTTAGTTCAATTAACCAAAGCCTTAGTACCAGTGTTATTGATTTACGTGGCGATGCTGCAACACTTAAATTAATCAAATCAGATAAAACACAAACCATTGCCAGCCAGGGCATAACTGAATCAATTAAAAGTATTTTAGATAGCGCTTTAAGTCGTAATGGTGCCAGTATTTCTAATCTAGCTACCACACGTTTTGAGGTAGACATACATACGTTGCAAGCCGTTGTTACCGAACAAATGGTGACTCATATCAGTAATGCTAAAATAGAGCTAGGGGTGCGAGTCATCCGAAGCTCAAGCAACTTTAGTAAAATTTACCGCGGTAATGCGAATCTTGAAGGCCCGCTTGGTCACGACAGAGCAAAAATAGAAGGTCAGCTGAATAAGTTGACTGAACAATTAATTACCCGCATGGTATCAGATCCTGAATTACTAGCATTTTTAGAAGGTTAAACATGAAACGTCTTTTTATATTCTGCGCATTTTTATTAATTAGCCAAAACTTAATGGCCGCCACAGAAGGCCGCTTTGTACAAAAGAACAATATGTTCCCACGCGTTGAAATTACAACGACGATGGGGAAAATCGTCATTGAAATGGACCGCTCTAAAGCCCCTATCACGGTTAATAACTTTTTGACCTATGTGATGGATGGCAGCTATAAAGGCACTGTATTTCATCGTGTAGAACGTGATATGGAAAACGATCGTGACTTTGTCATTCAAGGTGGTGGCTACGATAAAGACTATGAGGGTGTTTACGAAGGCGACCCTATCTTTAACGAGAGCGGTAACGGCTCTAAAAACGATATGTATAGTATCGCAATGGCTTACCAAGATAGACAACCTCACTCAGGCACCCGCCAATTCTTTTTTAATATGGATGATAACGACCACTTAAACCCTGGCCGTGAATGGGGCTTTGCAGTCTTTGGTACTGTGATGGACGGCTATGAAACACTAGATAAAATCATGCAAGTAGAAACCGGTTTCAACGATAAAATTGGTTATGACTTTGTACCCAAAACCCCAGTGGTGATTTTAAATATGGCTGTATTAGAGCCAACCCCTTTATAAAATTAATGGGGCTGACAAATTAAAGCCCCTTGTATCCCTCTTAGCCAATGAAGGCGCTATGAAAAACAACTTATCTATTACTGAATATTTTTCTTACTTTAAAGACAAGCGATTAATTAACGTTTTCATATTTGGTATGAGTAGCGGTTTTCCATGGGTATTAATTGGCTCTGTAATGTCTGCATGGCTAAAAGATGAAGATTTGAGTCGCAGCATGATAGGCTTATTCGGTATCGTCTTTGGCGCTTATAGTATTAACTTTTTATGGTCACCCTTGGTTGATCGCATCAAACTCCCTCTATTATATAATTGGCTCGGTCAGCGCCGTAGCTGGATCCTCTTTTGCCAAAGCTTTATTTTAATTGGTGTACTGTTATTAGCAGGGCTTAATATAACAGACCACTTAGCCATCGCTGCTGCATTATGCTTATTAATTGCTATCGCATCAGCCACGCAAGATATTGCCATCGATGCGTTCCGAATTGATACACTCGAGGAAAACGAAAGTCATAAAGCCACAGCTGCTGCGGCAATGGCAACTTCAGGTTGGTGGAGCGGTTATGCATTACTCGGCGCAATCCCCTTTTATATGGCGGATATTCCGAGCATTGATTGGCCACAAGTTTATTACTTTTTAGCTGCTTTAATGCTCTTACTGATGAGCTGTGTATTTTGGGCAAAAGAGCCTAAATCAAACCGTGAAGCAGTCCATGCTGAACTTGAGCGCATTTACCAAGCAAAGCTTGCAAGTAACAATCAATATTCGCAATCAGCCAAGATAGTGGCATGGTTAGCCGTGACGGTGATAGACCCTTTTAGAACCTTTTTTTCCCGTAACGGAGTTAAAACAGCTTTAGCACTGCTTGCCTTTATATTCTTATTTAAAATTGGCGAAGCTTTTTTAGCCCGTATGTCTATTGTGTTTTATAAAGAGGTCGGTTTTTCAAACACCCAAATTGCCAATTATTCAAAACTGGGCACTGGGCTAATCACCATTGTGTTTGCCTTTTTAGGCAGTATTTTTAACCATAAATACGGCATAGTTAAAGGCCTATTTATAAGTGGTGTAGCAATGGCTGCATCAAATTTAATGTTTTCATGGATTGCAGTTGCAGGCCCCCAAGAGCATTTATATGCTATGGCTATTGTTGTTGATGGTTTCACTCAAGCATGGTCTCTAGTGGCTATGGTGGCATTTATATCAATGCTCTGCGACCGTGCTTTTAGTGCGACGCACTATGCACTGTTAGCATCTTTAGGTAATTTAGGTAGAACTTTGCTTTCGAGTTACAGTGGCGTGGTAATTGATGATTGGCTAGGCGGGAACTGGTCGTTATTCTTTATTTTAACAGCATTAATGGTGTTGCCGTCGTTAGTGTTTTTATATCTTATTAGGCATAAATTGTATGAGCTTGAAAATAGCTATCACAACAATAATAAATAAAGTGTGAAAGCGCTTCCTTGCACTTACCTAAAAATTAATCTTCTTTTAGTAATCCTAACCCTTCATATGGGTCAACTTCTAACGCGTCACAATAGCGTAAAAATTCAATCACATCTAAACGACGCTCTTGGTTTTCAATTTTACCGATAAAAGAGTGCGGCGTACCAAGAACTTGTGCAAGGCTGCGCATTGTGTGACCCTTTTCATGGCGCTTAACTTTAAGCCATTTGGTCAACTTTGAGTTTTCTTCTGAAGAAACTGTTTTACCCATCATAAAAAACATCTCCTACTTAGATGATTTAAAATTAAATTAAGAATGAAATTTGCCCGTCTCACTCTTGGATACATTATATACTATAACTACTACTGCTGAATAAAAAATTACGAGCCGACTCCATTTCAAGCTTCGTATTTTTATCCCCATTCAATTATTGTAAAACAAACAATAAAGTAAATACTCGATTATTCGTTCCTCTTTAATGTATCAAATAATTTATGTAAATGAACCTATTTTACGACAAATTATTTTTACTTTTAAAATTAGTGGTTTATGATGTAAATATGTAAAAATAAAGCGAGGAGAAAGAAATATGTTCCGGTTACTTTTTTTATTACCCATTATACTTTGCTTAGTTTGGTACTTTTTTCTTAAGAAAAATGGAGTTCCAATTAAACAAGGTAAAAAAGGCTTTATATACATTTTAAGCTTTTCAGCCTTAGTTTTAGGTTTTTTTGTTCTAATGATCCAAGTCACTCATCAATAGTGAGTGACTTAATTTGAGCTAATTAGTGCTTTTTCGCTCACGTAGCATTAATAGACATGGGGTTAAAACAAGCGTCAGTACCGTTGCAAATGAGAGTCCTCCTGCAACAGCTGTAGCAAGTTGTACCCACCACTGAGTCGATGGCGCACCAAAATCGATAGTCCGATTAAATAAATCGATATTGATTTGTAACACCATCGGCATTAATCCTAAAATCGTTGTAACAGTCGTTAATAATACAGGCCTTAAACGTTGTGCTCCAGTTCTTAAAATTGCATCTTCTATTGCCAGCCCCTGCTTACGTAAAACATTATAAGTGTCTATTAATACAATATTATTATTAACAACAATACCTGCTAATGAAATCACCCCAATGCCTGACATTACAATACCAAATGGCTGCTGCAATACAAATAAGCCAAGAAAGACCCCAACTGTTGAAAATAACACAGCACTGAGAATTAAAAATGCTTGATAAAAGCTATTAAATTGAGTGACCAGGATGATCCCCATAACAAACAACGCAACTAAAAATGCATTTTTTAAGAAAGCTTCTGATTCATCTTGATCTTCAGTTTCGCCACGCACCTTTATTTTAACCCTAGGATCTAATCCCTGCTCTTTTAACTGTGTTTGTAATCTAGGCAGTGCCTTTGCTAGTTGTTCACCAACCTTCATATCGGCGTTAATCGTGACTACACGGTGGGCATCTACTCGTCGAATGGTATCAACTTTTGGCGCAGCATTACGCTCAACAAAATGAGTTATGGGTACTTGCCCGTGCATTGTTTTAACACGTAATGTTTCTAAACGCCCTAAATCACGTTTATCATGAGGAAAACGCACTCGAATATCAATTTCATCATCTACATCATCTGGGCGGTACTCACCAAGTTTTAAACCATTTGTGATCAATTGTACATTTGCCCCGAGCATCGCCGCATCGGCACCAAAGCGTGCAGCATCAGCACGATTAAGCTTTAGTTGCCACTCAATGCCTGGTTTTGATGCGGTGTCGTCAACATTTCTAAAAGCCCCATCATTTTCAATTGCTTGACGGATAACTTTAGCTTGTTGATTTAACTCTTCAGGATATTTCGAACTTAACTCAATACTCAGCGCCTTACCACCACCGGGGCCATTTTCATCTTTGCGCAGTTCAATCTCAACGCCAGCAAAGCTTGCGGTGATCTCATTTACCTGACTAATAATGTCTTCGGCAGGAGCACGCTCATCCCAATCTTTTAGGTTCATTCTGAATGTACCAATCTGATCTTTACCACCAGTACGGGCATAGAGCGTTTTAATACCTTGCACATCCAAAATACGCGTTTCGATCTCTTTCATAATCACGTCTTTTTCATAAATAGACAGATCACTGTAAGAGCGTACTTTTATGTTCACACCATTTGCTTCAACATCAGGAAAAAACTCAACACCTAACTTAGAAGCACCAAAAGCAAAAAACACTACGATAGAGAACGCAATAGCCGCCAACAATGTCCACCAAGGGCTATTTATCGCTCGATTAAGTAATCGGACATAGCGCCCAGAAAACCCTGACAATTGAGTTAAGTCGCCTGATTCAGCTAATGCTAAATCCCTTTTTTGCTGCGCCGTTAATGGTCGTGTTTTACCTATTAAGCCACCAATTGTAGGCACAAACACTAAAGCCATCAATAATGAGGCAGTTAATGTCGCGATTAATGTAATTGGCAAGTACTTCATAAATTCCCCCATCATGCCAGGCCAGAATATCAGCGGTGCAAAGGCAGCTAAGGTGGTTGCCGTTGAAGCGATAATAGGCCATGCCATACGCTCTGCGGCTATTTTATAAGCTTGCTTGCGGGACTTTCCTTCACTCATAGCTCGATCAGCGAATTCAGTAACAACGATGGCACCATCAACCAACATACCAACCGCCATAATAAGTGCGAATAACACCACAATGTTCACAGTAAGACCAAATAGAGATATGACTAAAATGCCCGTTAAAAAAGAGCCAGGTATCGCAATTCCAACTAAGAATGCAGTACGCGCCCCCAGTACAGCCACAATCACAATAACCACCAACAGAACTGCTGATAACACATTATTTTGTAAGTCAGAAAGCATCATTTCAACATCTTTTGACATATCACCGGTGTAATCAACACGAATATGATCTGGCCATATTTTTTGAGCTTGAGTAACGACCTGTTTGACTTGTGCGACTGTGTCGATGATGTTTTCACCAGCACGCTTTTTCACTTCTAACGACACAGCTTGGCGGCCATTGATGCGTGCTATGGAGCTAGGATCTTTATATGCGCGACGAATTTTCGCGACATCCATAAAGCGAACAACTCTATCGCCAACGACTTTAACTGGTTGCTCCATTACATCTTGAATAGTCTCAAATACTGAGGGTATTTTTACTGCAAAACGCCCTTTACCTGTATCCAATGTGCCCGCAGCAACCAAACGATTATTATTAGATAACAACTGAATAATATCGTTTGGTTCCAGTCCATAGGAGATCATCGCAAGTGGATCAACTTCAATTTCGACCATATCTTCACGATCGCCTCCCACATCAACCTCTAATACACTCGAGATACTTTCAAGTTCATCTTTTAAGTTTCGCGCAAGCGTCAATAAACCTCGTTCTGGTGAATCGCCAGAGAGTGTTAGAGTAATTGTAGGTTGCTCATCTTCCATGAGAATTTCGTGAACTTCTGGCTCTTCTGATTCCGAAGGCAATTTAGCTTTGGCTAAGCTTACTTTATCACGCACATCGGCAAGCGCCTCTTTGGGGTCCATACCGGCTATAAATTCTAATGTTACCGACGCATGACCTTCGCTGGCCACCGCAGTCATTTCTTTTACGCCCTCAATAGAACGTAATTCAATCTCCATTGGCCGAACCAATAAACGTTCCGCGTCTTCTGGAGAAATACCATCATGAATAATAGACACATAGATAAACGGGATGGTTACATCAGGGTTCGCTTCTTTAGGAATATTTTGATACGTCACCCAGCCTGAAATTAATAACAGTATGAATATAGATAGTACTGTACGAGTATGGTTGAGCGACGCTTCTATTAAGTTCTTCATCGGTTACTCGCCAGCTTTATCGTCTACGTTCATATATACAGGCTCAACAATATCGCCCTCTCGAACAAAGCCTTGACCAAGGGTTATCACATTTGCTGTTTCACCTAACCCCCAAAGCCAGACTCCTTCTGCTGTCGATTTGACGAGTTCAACACTTTTAAATACCACTTTATTTTTATCATCAATGATTTTTACGCCAATGTTTCCCTCATCATCGAGCGCCATATACGCAGGACTAAGTAACATGGCCGGTGCTGATTGCAATTCAATATCAAGCTGAGTTGAAAAGCCGGCTTTAAAGGTCATATTTGGGTTTGAAAATGCAGCTTCAACTCTAAACGTATTAGTACTTTCGTCGGCGACTGAGGCGATATAGCGAATTTTACCAGGGTAAGTTTTATCATTTAACACATGGGCATGCACGCCTTGACCAACTTTTAAACCGAGTATTTCTTTTTGTGTTGCATTTGCTCTTACCACTAATGGGTCAAGATCCGCTAATTCTAAAATTGGGTCACCAATGCCAACATAGTCACCTATTTGCACAACGCGTTTATTAATTATGCCACTAAATGGGGCACGAACTTCTGTCCGCTGAAGTTGTAATTTGAGCCCAGCTAACCGCGCCTTTCCTTGTGCAAGTATCGCTTCGCTGCGCATAGTTTGCACGCGATCTTGCAGCCCTTGATCACGTAGTGACAGCGCCCCTTCGTACTCTGCGGTATATTGCTTTAAAAGTGCTGTTGCAGAGCCTATTTGCGCTGCCAAATCTGATTTATCCAATTCTAAGATTAGCTGACCTTGCTCGACAAACTGACCTTCTTCAACATAGATTTTCTCAACTTCACCTGCTTGGCGGGCGCTCACTTTGGCTAATTTATCCGGTTGTGATTTACCATAAAACGACAATGTTTTTTTAATATCCTGCGCAACAAGTTTAACAACTTGTACTTTGGCAACCTTTTCCACAGCTTTAATTGTTTCTTCGTCATTTGCCTGAGAGCTTCCTGAGCTCATCCAGATAACAATAAAAACGATAATAGATAAAGCTAAAATGTAGGGTTTTTGTTCGAGTTGCTTGGCGAGCTTTTTCAACGCAGTGCTTCCTTATTAGATCTTAATTTATCGATGCGCAAACTGGTTTAATAATAGGTAAGGGGGAGTCTTAGAGCAATATAAAATAATGCAGATACAAAAAAGCCGCTCTACAGCGGCTTTCTTATGATTTGTTAAACGCTAAAACTAGCGCCACACCCGCAGGTAGTGGTTGCGTTAGGGTTTGAGACAAAGAACCGAGCACCTTCTAAGCCTTCAGTGTAGTCAACAACACCATCGACTAAATATTGAATACTCATAGGATCAACTACGAGAGTTACGCCATTTTTTACGATTTCTAAATCGCCCGGGTTAGCTTTTTCGTCAAAAGTAAAACCATATTGGAAACCAGAACACCCACCACCGGTAACATATACACGTAGTTTAAGTTCTGGATTTTCTTCTTCATCAATTAATTGTTTAACACGAACAGCCGCAGCATCGCTAAATTTAATCGGTAATTCTTCTGACATACCCAACCCCTCAATTCCTCTAATGGCGCGATTATCTAATACCCTAGTGTTTTAATCAAGTATAGTAAACAACTGCTGATTACTTTTATAAATAGATTATCATCAGTAGAATCCCTCACCTTAGCGAGGATTTGTTAAAAGTCAGTTTTTGCAGCGACAATTTCGCCACGCATATAGTAATAGTTTTTATCACCCGCGTCTGAATGTGTTGTTTCATCATAATCTGTGACTACAAAACTTGTGACATCAGCTTCACTGATACGTTGTACACCATCACTATAGCTATGGTAATAGACCGCGCTTTTATCTTTAATGTAACTGCGTTTCAATTCTTTGAAAGTGTTAGGATCTAGCCCTTCAACAGCGTGGGTTTCACTGCCAGATAAATAGTAAATATTATTTATATCACGTGCGAATTCATAGTGTGTGGTGAGTATTTCGAACGTTTTTAAGTCAGCCTCGGGGGCAATAATATACGCACCATAATAAAGGTGACTTTTATCTTTAGCGTATGCCCTAAAAAGCACTTTGAAAGAATCAAACTCAGCAGGTTTTAATCTTTCATCACCATAATAAATGATATATTCACCATCAGTTTCTGAGTAACTCCAGTTTTCATCAATACTTGCAAAGGTGTGCGGATTTGCCGCTTCAATTATTTGATTTCTTAAAATCACTTGCGTGTCACTAAACCAATACAACGTATGACCAATTAATCGCCCTGTTATATTGCGAGAATCAACATTTTCTACCCGCTTACCAAAATAATAAAAGCTATGTTTATCGCTGGCATACAGTGATGCTGAGTGTTCATTTTCATAATCTTGTCGGTCATAAGTAGTAAAACTATCAGGGTCTGCTTCTGTGAGCTCGTTACCACTAAAATACACAGTGTCATTCACAACTGCATAGCCACTATTAGGCACCCCTTTGACCATATTAATAAACAAACTGGAATAGCCAAAAACCACAAAAATAACACACACAACGACCGCGCTAATTTTTGCTAACAAAAAGCCATTAAAGCCTAAATAGTTAACTTCAAACAAACCCAGTAAAATAAAGATAGCGACGGGGTAGAGCAAAAATAACATAGCACTTAACACAGCCGTTTTACTATCTTGTGCACCAGGAGCTGCTAGCATCATTGGCGACATCATTACTATTAGTGGCCAAGCCATTAGCGCGAATGTAGTTATAATACTCATTACGGTGTGCATAGAGTCTTTCCAAATTTGAATATCCATTTCGGTGATTTTGCAAACTACCTTAAGCTATACCCAAAATCAATTTGCATTAAGTGAAAAACCAGTAAAAATCTCAAGGACTTCACCTTACTATTTTGATAAACTCTCGTTAAATAAATGGCGAGGAAGAATGCATGTGGCTTGAAACGCTTAGGCGTCGCTTGGCAAAGCCAAAAACATCGGTGCAACTGTGCTTACTCGGCGTATGCGCAGGATTAATTGCAGCGTTTTTAATCATTCTATTTCGTTTAACTATTTTATTTTTTCAGGGGTTATTTCTCGAAACACCTGATGATTTTAGCACTCTGCCCCCCCTAGAACGTTTATTAATGCCGGTTGGCGCCGCTTTTTTGATAGCCTTGTTTGCCGCATTTACAGGTTTTAAACACTATCGCCTTGGTATTCCTTTTGTAATTCACAGAATCAAACATTACTACGGCCAAATGCCGCTTTATAATACGGTAAACCAATTTGTGGGTGGGGCACTGGCTTTAATAAGCGGCTTTTCAGTGGGGCGTGAAGGCCCATCAGTGCATATGGGAGCAACAGGCGCGAGTTTGCTAGCAGATAAACTCCACCTCCCGCATAATGCCATGCGTACTCTAAGTGGGTGTGGTGTTGCAGCAGGTATTGCAGCATCTTTTAACACCCCTTTGGCCGCCGTTATTTTTGTTATGGAAGTGGTATTACGTGAATATAAAGTTCACATCTTCGTACCTATAATGCTTGCAGCTACAACTGGCGCCTTGGCGACTCAATTCGTTTTTGGTGACGCCTCTGAGCTTGAGCTAATAACCGTCACGGCATTGAGTGGCTGGCACTATCCGTTCTTAATTTTATTCGGTATGACACTAGGCGCAGTCGCATTTGCATTTAATCAAAATCTAATGTTAATTATTCGAACATTTAAACCGCTAAGCATGTTTCCACGCCTACTTTTAGCGGGGTTAATCGCGGGTCTAATTGCCTATATGGTTCCCCATTCTATGGGTTCAGGGATGAGCGCAATCGCCATAGCCGTTGAATCTCCGGATGATGTACAATTGCTCACCACTATTTTAATAGCTAAGTTGTTTGCAACGCTGTTTGCAATTGGATTAGGTATTCCTGGTGGGATCATCGGCCCGGTTATTGGGTTAGGTGTATTGATGGGCACATTAATGGCATTTTTCGCCCAGTTTATTAGCCCTGGGATAGATATATCAGGCACTTACAGTGTACTGGGCATGGCAGGATTACTTGCTGCAACACTACACGCACCACTTGCAGCCCTTACAACCGTTATGGAGCTGACCTCTAGTCCTGAAATAATAGTGCCCGCAATGTTAGTGATCTCAACTGCTTATGTAACCGCGCTGCAGTTTTTTGGTAATCGTTCAATATTTTTACAACAGCTCGACTTTCAAGGACTGAACTACCATGTATCCCCTGCCACTGAAGCCTTGCAAAAAGTAGGGGTGATGGATGAAATGGATGAGAACTTTAAGTTACTCTACTCTGATGACAAAGAACAAATTAAATCAAGCCTTGATGCAGTTAACAGTCAAACCCCGTTAATTGTTTATGATGAAGAAAATGGTTATCGCTTAGCTGAATATGACCTGAGTTTAATGTCAGATCAAAATATCTCGATAAATTATATCAATTTACAAGGTGTAAGCAGCCAAGCCACACTCGCTGATGCATTTGATATATTAAAAGATAAGCGCACAGGCGCCGTGTATATATATAATTTACTCGACAACCAACAGATTATGGGAATTATGCGTTGGGATCAGATCCGCCATATCCTCACCATACGTAATAGCTTACTGTAACAAACTAAAGAGAACATTATGAGCGCCTTACTCGTTTACAAAGCCTTGCATGTATTTTTTATGATAGCCTGGTTTGCTGGCATTTTTTACTTACCTCGGCTTTTTGTCTATCACGCAATGAACGAAGAAAAATCATGTAGCTCGATGCTGAAGATAATGGAGCGCCGTTTATTACTATTTGTTACTCCCTTTGCCGTATTAACAGCCGTTTTTGGTGTATTGATGATTGTTGAATACGGCCGTGAGTGGTTTAAATACAGCATGTGGTTACATTACAAGTTAGTTTTGGTCATTATTTTGTACCTTTACCATGCATATTGCTTTAAGTTATTAGCTGACTTTAAACACGACCGTAATAAGCGCAGTGATCGTTTTTATCGTATTTTCAATGAACTCCCTGTTTTAGTGCTGCTTGCTATCGTATTTTTAGCCATCACTAAACCAAGCTTGTAAAATTTGATATAATATCGCGCGATTGCGTGTCCATCATTAATGGTTGATCGCGCCCCTTTTCAATGTAATAGGATAACCCCAATGTTAAGTTTCGAAGGTGAAAATATTCTTTCTGTTAATCAGCTCAACCGAGACTGTATTGAACGTATTTTTTCAGTAGCCAAAAAAATGGAACCATACGCTAAAAAGCAAAAGCGTACCAATGTGTTAGAAGGCGCAATCTTAGCAAACCTATTCTTTGAACCAAGTACCCGTACCCGCGTAAGCTTCGGTACTGCCTTTAATTTATTAGGCGGCCTAGTACGTGAAACCACTGGAATGCAAAGCTCTGCTTTGGCAAAAGGTGAATCACTTTACGATACCGCCCGTGTGATTTCAGCTTATGCTGACGCCGTAGCTATGCGTCATCCTGATGCCGGCTCTGTGGCTGAGTTTGCAACCGGTTGCTCAGTTCCGGTTATTAACGGCGGTGATGGTCCAAATGAACACCCAACTCAAGCCCTCCTTGACCTACTAACCATCGAACGTGAGCTTAATCGCTTTCAGCAGGGTATTGATGGCATGCATATAGCTTTAGTGGGTGACTTAAAATATGGCCGTACCGTTCATTCATTATCTAAATTGCTGTGTCATTATAAGGACGTAAAATTTTCAATGGTCGCACCTGATGGCTTGCAAATGCCGAGCTATATTTTAGACGCTGTTGATAATGCAGGTCATAAAATCGAAATTGTCGATAAAATGGAAGGCAATTTAGCTGCCGATATTGTTTACCAAACTCGCATTCAAGAAGAGCGCTTCCCATCACAAGAAGAAGCCAATAAATACCGCGGAGGTTTCCGCATTAGTCAGTCAATTTATAACGCTCACTGCAAGCCTAACTCAGTGCTTATGCACCCATTACCTCGTGATAGCCGCTTAGAAGCCAATGAGCTAGATAACGATTTAAACAGTAATGACAACCTAGCAATTTTCCGCCAAGTACAAAACGGAGTATTGATCCGCATGGCATTATTTGCATTAACGTTAGATGTTGCTGACAAAGTAGAAAACTATGAAGTTGAAGTACCTTGGTTTAGCCGTAAACGTAACGACTAAACAAGAAATGTATTTTAATGTAACCATGAAAACTCAATAGGAATATTCATGACAATTAGCCAAGATTTATTTGCCCGCGCCCAAGCCTCAATCCCTGGTGGCGTAAATTCACCGGTACGTGCTTTTAACGGTGTAGGTGGTACGCCACTGTTTATTACCAAAGCCCAAGGGCCATTTACTTTTGATGCCGATGGCAATCGCTATATCGATTATGTAGGTTCATGGGGACCTATGATCATGGGTCACAACCACCCTGCAATCAAACAGGCTGTACTTGAAGCCGTTGAAAATGGCTTAAGCTATGGCGCGCCTACCGAAACCGAAATTTTCATGGCGGAGAAAGTAAAACAGCTGGTGCCATCAATTGAAAAAGTACGCATGGTAAGCTCTGGTACAGAAGCTACCATGAGCGCCATTCGCTTAGCACGTGGTTACACTGGCCGTGATAAAATTCTTAAGTTCGAAGGTTGCTACCATGGTCACGCCGACTCTTTATTAGTTAAAGCGGGATCTGGCGCACTGACTATGGGTGTACCTAACTCCCCAGGTATCCCTGAAGACTTTGCCAAACATACATTAACGGTTTCGTTTAATAACTTGGATGAAGTAAAAGCTATTTTTGCAAAATACGCCGATGAAATCGCGTGTATCATCGTAGAACCAGTTGCTGGTAACATGAACTGTATTCCACCAGTACCAGGCTTTTTAGAAGGCCTGCGTGCAATCTGTGATCAATATAAATCAGTGCTTATTTTTGATGAAGTTATGACTGGATTTCGTGTCGCACTTGGTGGCGCACAGGCGTATTACAACATCAAGCCAGACTTAACCTGTTTAGGCAAAGTCATTGGCGGCGGCATGCCTGTAGGCGCGTTTGGTGGTAAGAATGAAATCATGGATTACATCGCCCCTGTAGGCCCTGTGTATCAAGCGGGCACACTTTCTGGTAACCCTATTGCTATGGCTGCTGGCTTAAAAGCGCTTGAGCTACTTGAGGTTGACGGTCTTCATGATGAGCTTGAAGCAAAAAGCAAAGCGATTTGTGAAGGCTTTGAAGCAGCAGCGAAAAAAGCGGGAATTCCACTAACCACTAACTACGCCGGTGGTATGTATGGATTTTTCTTCACAGAGCAAGAAAAAGTAACCACTTATGAACAAGCGACACAATGTGACTTAGAACGCTTTAAAAAGTTCTTCCACTTAATGCTAGAAGAAGGTGTCTACTTAGCACCATCAGCATTTGAAGCAGGCTTTGTTTGCTCTGAACACTCAGAGCAAGAAATTATTGATACTATTGCAGCCGCTGAACGAGTATTCGCCAAGCTTTAACACACTGTTTAACGCTCTTTATAAAAAAGCCCGTAAGGGCTTTTTTTTGTTTTTAGGCTAATATTAGTGAATGAAAGTAGTAAGCTCTTCGGTCTTATATTACTTACCCAACCCATTTGCCCATTACAAGAGAGCATTATGCCAGGATTACGACACTTTACGGCCCCTGCCATCAACTTGATGGAACACTTAAAATATAAAACCAAAATCGGTTTAGTGTTTGGTATTTTACTCGCTCCGCTGGCATTAAGTTTATTTTTCTTGCTCAGCTTACTAACTGAAAGCATACATATTTCCACGATGAAGCGCCAAGGCCTACAAACCTATGAAGCTTTACTTAATAACCAAATGACTGGAAAAGTTAATAAAAGCGCTGCAATTGCTCGCGAACATGGTTTTAATGTAAGAGATGAGCAATCCGCTGATGCGCTAGAATTAATCTCCATTCAATCTCAACTTGCTGTTGATGAACACTTATCAAGTGCTTACTTAAATCGTGTATTGGTTACGACAATCCCCGCTCTCATCAAGCAAATAAATTTAGCTAATGATAGTGCTAATACTGTTCTAAATACCCAAGCGTTTACTCCGACGACCTTTATAGCGTTATCAAATTTAACGAAGTCATTACCGCAGTACCAAGCACAAGTGCAAAAAACACTTACTATAGCGACAGATGCAAACCCTTTGGTTGATGAAAAACTATCCCCTTTACTATCAAAACTGCAAAAAAGTGTTACTCAATTTAAAAACACTATCGATAATAAAATGCTGGAGCCAGACAATTTATCGATATCTAAAATTGAATTTTCCCGTTACTACAGCACTGTTCAAAATGACTTACAACAACTTATAAACCAAAGCATCCCTACTCTTAAAAAGCTAATAACTGATAAGCTGCAGCAACAGCGCATGATAAGAAATATCGTGTTAATTGCTTCATTCATATGCTTACTTAGCGCAGCTTACTTATTGATTGGCTTTTATTTGGCTGTGGTAGGTGGAATCACTCGCTTCGCTAATGCAGCAGAACAAGCTGCTGATGGTGATTTGAGTGCGACCTTAACATCCCTCGGTAATGATGAAATGAGCATAATTACAGCTCGTTACAATGCACTACTTAAAGCATTTACTCAATTATTAGCGGACGTAAAAACCACAACCGTCGATTTAAGTGAAGCAACACACTCTCTAGAACAAACAAGTTATAAAACAAGTGAAGATGTGACTGAACAACAAAGTCGCGTGAGTGCGATACACAGTGCCCTTAGTGATATGTCAAACAGTGCTCACGCTGTCGAGGAGTCGGCAGTTCAAGCAATGCATATTGCACAAGGCGCTGCCGGACATGTTAAAGAAAGTTCAACTAATACCATGGAACTTGCTAGGTACATGGAAGACTTACAAATTGAATTTAAAGAAAATCAAAAAGCATTAGACCGATTAGCAACGGATAGCCAAAACATCGGTAATGTAAGTAAGGGAATTAGTGAAATAGCAGATCAAACCAACTTACTCGCTCTCAACGCTGCCATTGAAGCTGCTCGAGCTGGCGAGCAAGGTCGTGGATTTGCTGTGGTCGCTGATGAAGTACGTACTTTGGCATCACGCACCCAACTACAAACTCAAGAAATCCATCAAATTATCAGCTCATTACAAAAAGCTTCCGATGATACTCAACAAAAAATGCAAACTAGCGTAACTAAAATGGCTGAATGCGTTAACTCAGCTAACAGTACCAATTCTGTACTACAAAATGCGCAAACCAGTATGTTAGAAATAGAGCAACAAGGTGAGCTTATTGCCCAAAGAGTTCAGGAGCAATCAAAGGCAACAGCTCAAGCACTCAATGACGCAGAGCAAATAAGTACTCTTGCGATACAGACACAAGCATCTGCTCAATCAGGCCTTGGTGATGCTCAGAAGTTAAGCCTGTTATCAGAGCGGCTATCAAATGCAATGAGTAAGTTTAAAGCTTAACAGCTTTAAACTACTCCTTAGCGCTGACAACTTGGCCTAGGTTCAAACTCTGCAGCGCGCAGTGGTAATTGGATTACCTTGCCACACCCTGGTGGGGCTTGCATTCCTGTTTGTTCATTAACAAATGCCCAACGAATTGTTGGGGGCCGAGTGTCTGCAATCGATTCCGGGTTCAATGGTTTTAGGTACCGAATATAGCTTTCTAGTGCGCCAACACTGCCCGTTAGCCCAGTACTTTTATTATCGTCTCGGCCAATCCAAGCTACTGTAACTGTGCTTTGATCAAATCCGGCAAACCAACTATCACGTAAATCATTACTGGTGCCTGTTTTGCCTGCTAATTGAATTGAAGGAAAATGTGCATTTAATCGCTTGGCGGTACCGTCTTTAGTCACTCGTTTCATGGCATACTTAGTCATATAAGCAGCCGCTTTATCAAACCGCGGCTCAGATCGAACTTGGTGCTGATACAAAACCTTACCAACGGAATCAGTCAATGCTGAAATAGAGGTTAACTCTCGGTATTCACCATCCGCAGCAAGCGTTGTATAAAGTTGAGCAACCTCTAAGCTCGACATCTCAATCGCCCCTAATAGCAATGATGGGTATTGCTCAATATCCTGCTTAGCGCCAAGTTTTGATAATGTAGTTGCCACTTTATCAACCCCTACATCTAACCCCAAATTAACCACTGGAATATTAATACTTTTACTGAATGCTTTATAAAGTGGCATCATGCCGCGATATTGGTGATCAAAGTTTTCAGGCTGCCAAACTTTACCTTGCTGATTTGTTACTTGAACAGGAGAGTCATCTAATAATGTAGCTAAGTTATAATTAGCTGACTCAAGTGCTGTTAAATAAACTGCAGGCTTAACTAACGAGCCAATATTTCGCTTTGTATCCAGTACCCGGTTAAAACCTAGAAAGCGTGGATCTCGACCAGCTACTAACGCTGATACACCACCTTTTTCAACATTAACAGACACCATAGCGGCTTCTAGTTGTTCTGTTGTAGCTCGCCTTTCAAGATACGGTAGACTTTCTGTGATGGCTTCTTCCATCGCCGCTTGCTTTTGTAAATCAAAATATGTAAATACTCTGACCCCCGCATCAAGTACCTCTTGATCTGGGAGTAATCGTTTAAGCTCACGGTCCACTAACTCTAAATAACCTGGGTATGATTTAGGAAGGCTATCTTTCATTGGAGCGATATCAATTGGCCGCTGCAATGCAGCTCGGTATTCGCGAGTATCAATAAGTTTATTATCAACCATGAGTCGTAATACGAGATCACGGCGCTCCATCGTGCGCTCGCTGTATCTTCGCGGGTTGTAGTACGATGGTCCCTTCACCATTGCAACAAGCAGGGCTATTTGGTCAAACTCCAGCTCATCTACTGGTTTAGAAAAATAAAACTCAGATGCTAAACCCATGCCATGTACACCCTGGTTATATGATTGACCAAGATACACTTCATTTAAATAAGCCTCTAAGATTTGGTCTTTAGAATAGCGATAATCCAAGATCAATGCGATAAGTGCTTCGTTGAATTTACGAATAAGGGTACGATCACGGGTTAAATAGATATTTTTAGCTAATTGCTGAGTTAACGTGCTGCCCCCTTGAACGGTGCGGCCAGCTTTAATATTACTATATAAAGCGCGCATAATAGATAATACAGACACCCCATGGTGCTCATAAAACTTTTGATCTTCTACCACTAACAAGGTGTCTTTAAGCATTGCTGGAAATTTATCAAGAGGCACAAACTCACGATCCTGTTTTGAATCATTCCCAATTCGGGCTATTTGCACTGGCTCTAAACGTGCGCTGTTTAGTCGTCTGCCAAATTTATCTTTGATCGTTGCTAATTTTTTCCCTGTAAAGCGCAGCTCAATGACTTGTGCACTCTCTAAGCCATCAAAAAACTCAAACTCACGGCGAAAAATTTTAATGCTATCGCCACTTTTTATATACTGACCAGTACGACTTAGCTTATTAACTGACGAGTAATTTAACCGATCAAGCTCCCAAAGCACTTCTTGGCTTGATAAAAACTGCCCTGGATAAAAGCTCATTGCACGAGCATATACCTGTGCTGGCAGTTGCCACTTATTACCTTCAAACTGACGAGTTATTTTGGCATCAAGATAGATTAAATAAAGAGCCATAGCGACAACACCTGCAAGACTCAATTTCCAAAAAATAGAGAATAGTTTACGGCCAAAGCTTCGCGTACTAGTGTTTTTTACCGTTTTTTTCTTGGAGGCTTTTTTTGCAGTTTTAGCCGTATTGCTAGCCGCCTTTTTTACAGGGCGCTTTGTTGAGGTTTTCGATGAGCGAGGTTCTTTTTTATCAGCCATTGATGTTGTTATTAATTTCCAGAGGTTAATTTACAGGTGCGAGCTTAGCATATAGCTATACACGCTAACACCTGTAAAGTTAACAGTAACTGAAACTTAATCGAAGCTACTGAATTTATTTCCAGCGATGCCTTAACGTGTACACAGCCAAAGGGCATGAATTACCGCGGGTATAAAAAAGATAAAACACAGAACAATATTAATGATTAAATCTTTACCTACTCCAGCCTTTAAAAAAACCGCAACTGGAGGTAAAAACAACGACAAAATAATAAGTAGTAATTTGTTATCCATGGTAGTCCTAGTAATTGATATTTAACTCTTTTAAAGCATAGTCTGTAATTAAAAATTAGCTACATGTATTTGTTTTAATAGTTTATGACAGGCATAAAAAAGCCAGAAACTCACAGAGACTCTGGCTTTTTGATTCAGTTACTTAAATTATTTAATTTGTGGATCTAGTTCGCCAGTTAAATATTTAAGATGCATTTCATCAAGTGAGATTGGCTTAATCTTACTTGCTTGGCCTGCTGTGCCAAATGACTCATAACGCGCAACACATATCTCTGTCATCGCTTTAGTTGCTTCAGCTAGGTATTTACGTGGGTCAAAGTTTGCAGGGTTTTGTGCTAAATGACGACGAATAGCCCCTGTTGATGCTAAACGTAAATCAGTATCAATATTGACTTTACGCACACCAAACTTGATGCCTTCAACAATCTGCTCAACTGGCACGCCATAAGTTTCAGGGATTTCACCACCGTATTGGTTGATGATTTCAAGCCACTCTTGTGGTACTGACGAAGAACCATGCATAACTAAGTGCGTATTAGGAATACGCGCATGAATCGCTTTAATACGATCAATTGCTAAAATATCGTCTGTTGGTGGGCGAGTAAATTTATAAGCGCCATGTGAAGTACCACACGCAATTGCTAGTGCATCAACATGTGTTTTACTTACAAAGTCAGCAGCTTCTTCAGGATCTGTTAGCATTTGATCTGTAGTTAATTTACCTTCAGCACCAACGCCATCTTCTTCGCCAGCTTCACCCGTTTCAAGTGAACCTAATACACCTAACTCGCCTTCTACTGATACACCACATGAGTGTGCAAGTTCAACGGTTTTACGTGTAACATCAACGTTATAATCATAACTTGAAGGTGTTTTACCATCGGTCATTAATGAGCCATCCATCATGACTGATGAAAAGCCTAATTGAATAGAACGTTGGCAAACGCCAGGTGATGTGCCGTGATCTTGGTGCATTACCACAGGAATATGTGGCCATTCTTCAATGGCTGCTAAAATCATATGACGAATAAATGGGGCACCAGCGTAGGCACGAGCACCTGCTGAGCCTTGCACAATTACAGGGCTGTTTGTTTTATCAGCCGCCATCATAATAGCGCGGATTTGCTCTTGGTTATTAACGTTAAATGCTGGTACGCCGTAACCATTTTCAGCTGCATGATCAAGAAGTTGTCGCATACTGATTAAAGCCATTGGGTATTCTCCAAATTGTCGATAGCTGCGCGCACGCACAAACTACCTAGTTCGAACGGAATAGTTTAATTCGATGCAATCACTACATCACGATAGAATCGACACTCGCCAAACCTACCGGTAAACCAAAACCAACAATTAAATAAGGGTGAGAGGTATTTAATTAATGGTCTTTGCTGGTGCAAGTAATACTACTCACACCAGCGAGCAACTAATTTTACTTAGCGCGCTCTTCTAGCATAGCAACAGCTGGCAGTTTTTTCCCTTCTAAAAATTCAAGGAAAGCACCACCGCCTGTTGAAATATACGAAACTTTATCTGCAATACCATATTTATCAATGGCTGCTAGCGTGTCACCGCCTCCTGCTATCGAAAACGCATTTGAGTCTGCAATCGCTTGTGCAATAGCACGTGTACCATTACCAAATTGATCAAATTCAAACACACCAACCGGACCATTCCAAACCACAGTACCTGCATTAGCAATGATTTTTGCCAGTTGGTTTGCCGTATCTGGGCCGATATCAAAAATCATGTCTTCGCTGGTTACTTCGCTCACATCTTTCAATGTTGCAACCGCTGACTCTGAAAACTCATTTCCTACAACCACATCAGTTGGGACAGGAATTTCACCATTATTGCTTTTAGCAGCAGCACTTAATTTATTTGCTTCATCAATTAAATCAGCTTCATAAAGTGACTTACCTACAGGGTAGCCAGCAGCTGCAATAAAGGTATTCGCGATACCGCCACCTGTTACTAATTGATCAACAATGGTAGAAAGTGAATCAAGTACAGTTAACTTAGTAGACACTTTAGAACCACCTACAATAGCTACTAAAGGACGTGCAGGGTTATCAAGTGCTTTACCTAATGCGTCAAGTTCAGCAGCCAGTAATGGGCCTGCACAAGCAACATCAGCATATACGCCAACACCATGAGTAGAAGCTTGTGCGCGGTGAGCCGTACCAAATGCATCCATTACATACACGTCACATAATGCAGCCAGTTTCTTAGCTAGTGTTTCATCATTCTTCTTTTCACCAACATTAAAGCGCACGTTTTCAAAAACAACCACTTCATTATCAGCAACTTCAACGCCATCTAAATAATCTTTTTCAAGACGCACTGTCTGCTCTAGTGCTTCATTTAGATAATCAACAACAGGAGCAAGTGAAAACTCTTCGTTGTATTCCCCTTCCGTAGGGCGGCCAAGGTGTGACATCACCATTACTTTTGCGCCTTTTTCAAGGGCTAATTTAATACTAGGTAATGCTGCACGAATACGTGCATCAGAGGTCACTTTACCTGCTTTTACGGGTACATTTAAATCTTCACGAATTAACACGCGTTTGCCGTTTAAATCTAAATCTGCCATATTTATGACCGACATGGACTTCTCCTTAGTTAACGATACTGACTTGAGTAAAAACTTTTAATTATAATATTTAGTTACTTGCAACCATCATGCACTTTGCTGTGTCGAGCATTCGGTTGGCAAATCCCCATTCATTGTCACACCAGACTAATAACTTTATCAGTCGTTTATGACTAACACGTGTCTGTGTGCCATCAATAATACAAGAGTGTGCATCATGGTTAAAATCGACAGACACTAATGGTTCTTCGGTGTAACTTAAAATCCCTTCGAGACGATCTTTCGCTGCGGCCTTTAATACTTTATTAACCGCAAGTAAATCCACATCTGTATTCACTGTTACGCTTAAATCCATCGCAGTTACATTGATAGTCGGTACGCGTACAGCAATCGCTTCAAAACGGCCATGGAATTTAGGCAAAATACGCTCAATACCACGGGCTAGTTTGGTATCAACTGGAATAATAGATTGACTCGCAGCACGGGTGCGACGTAAGTCATGATGATACGCATCAATCACTTGTTGATCGTTCATTGACGCATGAATTGTGGTAATCGCCCCTGACTCAATCGCAAAGGCATCATCAAGTACTTTTATAACTGGCACTATGCAGTTAGTCGTGCATGAACCATTTGAAACAATTGTTTGCGCTGCGGTTAATTCATCATCATTAATACCATACACGATTGTGGCATCAACATCAGCATCTGCAGGTTGAGAAAATAGCACTTTCTTCGCACCAGCATTTAGATGTAACTGAGCATGTTCGCGAGAGTGAAACACACCGGTACACTCTAAAACAACATCCACATCTAATATTTGCCAAGGCAGTTCAGCGGGATTTTCCTCGCAGAATAAGGCGATAGAATCATTAGCAACGGTAATACTATCTTCGCCAAGTGTTACGGGAAACTTAAAGCGTCCATGCGAAGTATCGTATTTAAGGAGATGCGCGATCCCTTGAGGATCCGCCAGTTCATTTATTGCAACAATTTTGATCTCATCGTTTAAGCCTGACTCATACAGGGCACGAACAATATTCCGACCAATTCGACCAAAACCATTGATTGCAAGTTTGATTGCCATTCGTTAGAAAATCCACTCTATTTGCTTGCAGATAAAGGCCACCTGCCTTTTTGATGCGCGTATTGTAATCGACCTTGCAGTTGAATATAAGAGGTAACGTTAAATAAATGTGTAGCACAAGTTTTATATCGCCCCAAACTTCCTAAGGCTTAGGCTCTACAGTTAGAAAAGGTAAATTGTTTAACGCTTAAGCAGCTTGCGTATTAAACTTCCGGATACTAATGAAACTGTCATAATCACAATACAATAAATGGCTAATACGCCTGATGACGTTGCCAGTTCTATTACTTGACCGTTTTCACCCATGCATAAGTTAGTTTTATGATTAATCGCGCCACCACTATCTAAACAACGATCCACTAATAAAAACCCATGTAACCACCATACTGTAATTAAACTGACTATCACACCGACTAAAGATGGCAGTAAATTATTTTTCATTAAAAGAACCTATAAATAAACTAAATCAACTAACTTTAAATCTTTACCTTGGCCTATTTGATAACACTGCGCAAGTAATAACTCAGCCGTTGCAGTCGCATCGGTTAAAGCGTGATGGTTATGATAGTCAGGTAACTGATAACGTGCTCTACAAGCGGCTAATGTTAAATCATCGAGGCCAATTTCTTGCCCTTGCTGATGTAAGCGCTTTTTTTCTATTAAAAAAGTATCAAGAATCAATCTGGGTTTAGCCACCATTCCCTGCGCTTTAAAGGCGTGTTTTAAAAACCCCCAATCTAAACTGGCATTATGAAACACTAAAATAGCATCCTCAAAGTAATCACTTAGCTTAGTGAGAATAATGTCTAAGCTTTGCCCTGTAATAATATCTTTTTGCGCGATACCATGAAAAACAGGGCTTTGCTCTAATTGTTGTACGTCTTTATTAATATAATGTGTAGCTTGGCTGAGCTTAATACACTGCTGTTCAATTAAAACCCATGCAACAGAGACTATCTCATGCTGTTTTACATCAAGTCCTGTTAGCTCTAAATCGATAACAATATAACGCTGGCTCGCAGCACTTGTAGCTAACAATTTCTTTTTTGATAAATAACGATCTAACCAACGCTTAACCACTTTGAGCCCTTAACGTTTTGTGCATTACAAACTTCCTCTTGCAAATTTAAATGCAGCCGCTTGCTGTGCTTGTTTTATTAGGTAAAACGCTTCTTTGAGCTGATGACGCTCCAAAGAATTTAATTTATCAGGATTAATACAGTTACTCGGCAAGCCCTCTTCGTTAATTTGAGTGCGTAAACGCAATTGGGTTAAGAAACGCCAGCAATCTTTTAGGTTATATAAATCCTGATTATTTAACAGTGGATACTTTAATAGTGCATCAAGACGCTCTTGGGTATTTGCTCGCCTTACTCCTGCTTTTAACGCATATAACCGCACTATGTCGTTAATGATCACCACTCCGCGTTTCTTTAAATCAATAAACTTGTGCTGCTTAGCATCTTTCTCTAACTTAAATTGA
The DNA here is from genome assembly GCF_030408095.1 of Pseudoalteromonas sp. APC 3893. Classification (NCBI taxonomy): domain Bacteria; kingdom Pseudomonadati; phylum Pseudomonadota; class Gammaproteobacteria; order Alteromonadales; family Pseudoalteromonadaceae; genus Pseudoalteromonas; species Pseudoalteromonas sp. APC 3893. The sequence continues at coordinate 94,363 of NZ_JASDCD010000007.1, read as the reverse complement.
TTAAACAAACCAATGGGTACTGCATTACTTTTTATATCATTGGCCATCGCAGCATAAAATAAGTCATTGCGAGATATACGGGTTAACTGCTCACAAAAACTGGTATAAAGCGAGTTTGAGCCTTCAATAAACCGTAAATCAAAAAATATTTTACAGTTTAGCATCGCCTCAGGTGTCGGACTTTTTATCCACTTGAAAAAACGCTCACACCAATCTGAAATACCCATTCTACACAATTCACTGCTGGCCATGATATTACCGGGGCAGCGCCTAATTCCGCATTCTACAAGTTGCTCACACACAAACTCTCCCATTCGGCGAAAGTAATCTTGATGCTGATCACTTAAATCATCTGGTAATAACAAACCATTATCTTGATCTGAGTGCAGAGTTTGCTCTTCTCGTGCTTGTGAGCCAAAACATATAAAGCTAAAACTGGTCGGTGCCGCACCATTGTCTTCTTGAAATAAGTGAATAAGCCGTGACGTTAATGCATCGGTTAGCCCACTAAGTAATTTACCAATCAAAGAAATATCATCAATATTATGCGAAAAGCCACGAAGTAACTCAGGTATTTCATCAGCATAACGCTTTAAATCACTAATATTATGCGCTTTATAAATACGACCAATTAATTGTACTGGGTCACTTTTTTGTTGGCGTAACAAGTCCGTACTGGTGATCATACCCAGTGCTTTATGATGTTCATCTAATACTGGTAAGTGATGAATATTATGTTTAAGCATTAAATGCAGAGCTGAAAAAACCCGATTATTCTCAAATATATATTTGGGCTTTTTACTCATTATTGTGCTCACAGCTTCTTTTGGCTCAACCTCATCTGCAAGCACGCGATTACGTAAATCACGATCAGTCACAACCCCAACCAGCTGTTCAAACTCTGTGATCATTATTGACGAAACACCGTGCATTTTCATTTTTTTAGCTGTTTGACGAATGCTCGCATCAGGAGGCAATGTAACCGCTTTACGTGACATCAACTCTGATATTTTTTTCTCAGACCAACTTTCGTTTTGACTTTTATAATGGGAGGAAAGTAGCCTATTAGCATGGGCACGAACAAAATATTGTTCAAACGACTTATATTCTCGACGCAAGAAATCAAAACTCTCTTGATTGAGCATATACACTATGCCCTCTTTTTGCGTTTCTAAACGGTTTTGTATTGCCTCTCCTGTTAACAAAGATGGAAAGCCAAAATAATCACCTTGTGTTAAACGCGTGATCACATCGCCTTTGGCATCAACTAGGTCATATAATCCAGAGCGAATTAAAAACAACTTAGGCGAGTCGGACTGTAACCATTGCGATTGATTTTCTCGGGTCAAATAAATGCTGTCGACATGGGTTACAAAATAATCGGCTGCACTACTATCGATTTGACTAAACGGCGTTTGTATTTTGACAAACTGGGCGACTTCCTGCTGCTCGTTATTCATAACTGTACTCGCAAATAATAAGACCAGAGTTACTACATTACGCATATTCATAAAAAATAAAAGCCCGACAAAAGTCGGGCTTTGGCTTAAATAACAATCAAGTTATTGTTAGTGAGCATGCGCCTCACTAGAGCCTTTAGGATTACGAATACCTTCAACCATTTGTTGAATTTCAACAGGGGTGTCAGCCGTTAGTTTTAATACTATAGCTGCAACAGCAAAGTTAATAACCATACCAACTAAGCCAATACCTTCTGGTGAAATACCTAGGAACCAATGTTCAGGGCTGTTAAGCTCAGGACTAACAAATTTGAAGAAAATGATGTACGCCGCAGTAAAGGTAATACCTGTCACCATACCTGCAATCGCACCTTCTTTATTCATCGTCTTAGAGAAAATCCCCATAATAATAGCCGGGAAGAAACTTGCAGCAGCCAAGCCAAATGCAAATGCCACCACCGACGCCACAAATCCAGGCGGGTTAATACCAAAGTAAGCGGAAATAACAATGGCAATCATCGCTGCTAACCTCGCTGCGAGTAGCTCTTGTTTATCGCTAATATCAGGCTTGAGAGTTCGCTTAAGTAAATCATGCGAGACTGATGTTGAAATAACCAATAATAAACCAGCCGTAGTTGATAGCGCTGCTGCAATACCACCGGCAGCCACTAATGCAATAACCCATGCAGGTAAGTTAGCAATTTCAGGATTTGCTAATACCATGATATCACGGTCAACGTTTACCTCATTTGCACTGTTAGGATCGTCAATCTTACCGGCTGTGTAGAACATTTTGCCATCACCGTTTTTATCATTAAAGGTAATAAGACCTGTTCTTTCCCAGTTTTTAACCCAGGTTGGCGCTTGTGCATACTCAGTACCACTGCCATCTTTACCGTTAATCGTATCAATCATGTTAACACGTGCAAACGATGCAACTGCTGGCGCTGTGGTGTAAACAATCGCGATAAATACTAACGTCCATGCTGCAGAAATTCGCGTATCTTTAACACGAGGTACAGTGAAGAAACGTACAATAACGTGTGGTAAACCTGCAGTACCCACCATCAATGCACCTGTGATTGCAAATACGTCAATTATGCTCTTAGAGCCTTCGGTGTATTGAGCAAACCCCAGTTCAGCGCTTAAGCCATCAAGCTTATCCAGTACATACATGCCAGAGCCATCACTTAGTGTGGCACCAAAGCCTGTTTGCGGGAAGAAGTGCCCTGTCATCATCATTGAGATAAATATTGCAGGCACTAAGTATGCGAATACTAATACGCAATACTGTGCTACTTGAGTGTAAGTAATCCCTTTCATACCGCCAAGCACTGCATAGAAGAATACAATCACCATACCAATGTACACACCGGTCTCGATCTCAACTTCTAAAAAGCGTGAAAACACCACACCTACACCGCGCATTTGCCCTGCAATATAAGTAAAGCAGATAAAAATAGCACATAAAATTGCCACTAAACGAGCGGTGCGTGAATAGTAACGATCGCCGATAAAGTCAGGCACTGTGAACTTACCAAATTTACGTAAGTAAGGCGCTAAACACATGGCGAGTAATACATAGCCACCTGTCCACCCCATTAAGTAAACGCCGCCATCATAACCTGCAAAAGAGATGATACCCGCCATTGAAATAAATGACGCCGCACTCATCCAATCTGCGGCCGTTGCCATACCATTAGCTAAAGGCGGAACACCACCTCCCGCTACATAAAATTCTTTTGTTGACCCTGCACGGGCCCATATTGCTATGCCGATATACAGCGCGAAGCTTAAACCAACAATTAAAAACGTGAGTGTTTGAACATCCATTACTTAAGCTCCTATTCGTCTACGCCGTATTTTTTATCTAACGTATTCATTTTGAAAACGTAAACAAAAATCAAAGCCACAAAGGTGTAAATCGCGCCTTGCTGGGAAAACCAGAAACCAAGTTTAAACCCAAAAAAGCGTACTTCATTAAGTACATCTACCAGTAAAATACCAAAACCGAAGGATACGACAAACCAAACTGCTAATAATTTAAACAGCAGTGAAATGTTTTCCGCCCAATAAGCTTTTGCTTGTTCTTCATCTTTAAAAGCCATTTTATATTCCTCATTAACACCGAAAAATGATGTGTGTGTTTTATGTTCGTATATAAAGTTAGCAATGCCTGAGCAAGATTGAATTGAGACCATGGTCGTAACAAAAGGTTAACGTTTACGTAAACTGCAAATTGAGACTTGTTAAATAAAAGTAAAAAACATTAAATATCATCACGTTAAACATTTTCACCAAGTGATGATCACTATTCAGCAAGGCTATATTGTCGATCTGCGACATTAGTCGAATACATTTACAAAAATCAAAAACACCATCTATATCAATCACTTGAAAATTTAGGTAAATAAGCATAATAATTGACAGCTCAAATTATTTTCAATTTCTGGTATGGTATTAACTATCATAATAAAAACTGAATTATTATATGACTGCTGCTCTAATTTTTGTTGCATTAGCCTATATTGGCGTGCTGTTCTGGCTTGCAAACTGGGGAGATAAAACCACTCCATTAGCAAAGCGCATTAGCCATCACCCATTTGTTTATTCATTCTCTTTAGGGATTTATTGCACCTCGTGGACTTACTATGGCTCAGTGGGCACAGCTGCCACCAGCAGTTGGAGTTACCTACCTATTTTACTTGGCCCTGCGCTGTTGTTTTTTTTCGGCCAAGGCTTTTTACGTAAGCTTGTACTGGTAAGTAAGAAACAAAATATCACCACCATTGCTGACTTTATTTCAGCTCGGTACGGCAAACGTCAAACAACGGCGATTATGGTTACTGTTATCGCTTTACTTGCCACTATTCCTTATATCGCTCTGCAGTTAAAAGCCCTTAGTAGCAGTTTTTTACTGTTACAAAGCGATAATAAAATATCTGGCTCTATGGTTGCGTTATCAGCCACATTGATTATGACCATGTTTGCTATTTTCTTTGGCACACGCAAAGTCGATGTAACTGAATACCGCTCGGGTTTAATGCTAGCGGTAGCATTTGAATCTTTAATTAAGCTACTTGCACTGGTCGCTGTAGCGGGCTTAGCGGTTTATACCCTATTTAACTTACCCACAGAGCGCGAAGTGTTAAGCACTGAATCTTTATGGCAGCATTGGAGTAGTTTCAACTTTTTTAGTTTTAACTTTATTGGTCAATCATTAATGGCAGCCGCAGCGATTATTTGTTTACCACGACAGTTTCATGTCACCGTGGTAGATAACCAAGACAAACGCCATTTATTTACCGCACGTTGGGCTTTCCCACTGTATTTATTACTCACAGCCGCGATGATTTTGCCTATCGCCACAGCTGCTATTCATCCAAATATTGGCAGTGACTTTTCACCAGATAGCTTTGTACTGGCACTCCCTTTAATGCACGATAATGTTTTACTTATCACTTTTGTATTTATTGGTGGAATTTCGGCAGCGACTGCCATGATAGTGGTCGCTACACTCACGCTCAGCACCATGATATCTAACGACGTTGTATTACCATTAATGCTACGCCGTAAGTTTAAACGCAACCTGATCACTACCAGCTATAGGTCGCGTATTTTATTAGTAAGGCGCTTTACCATCGCGGGCATATTAATTTTGTCGTATTTTTATCAGCAATGGTTTGGCCATGGTAAAGCACTTGCGAGTATGGGCTTAGTTGCATTCTCACTGGTCACCCAATTATTACCCGCTATTATTGGCGGATTATACTGGCGTAAAGGCCATGCTTATGGAGTTTACGCAGGCCTTTTGGCTGGTTTTATTTGCTGGATTTTATTTTTAATGTTGCCAATTTTAGACGCCGGTAACAGCCTTGATACCGAGCTACAGCAAACCTTAATAACCCGAGGTACACTTATTGCCCTATTTGCTAATATTGGTTGCTATATCAGTTTTTCACTCGGAGCCGATGAACGGTTAATAGATAAAATTCAAGCTGCTGCTTTTGTTAACCCTAAAGAGCAAGCTGTGCTGGCAAGGCGTTTAAATAAAAACGTAAAAGCCACTGTGTATGACTTTAAAATTTTGCTACAAACGTTTTTAGGCGTTCAGCGTAGTCAGCAAGTATTAGCACATTTCTCGCTCAGCCATCAATTGGGTGATAATAACAACCATCCTGATCCTGAATTTATTGCCTATTGTGAACGCGCATTAACGGGGGTTTTAGGTGCCTCTTCTGCGCAAGCTCTTATTCATACTGTGGCTTCGGGTAAGCGCATGGCCTTTGAAGAAGTGGTTAACTTTTTTGATGAAACCACTCAAGCGCTGCAGTTTAACCAAAACCTTTTGTTCACGTCACTTGAGAACTTAAGCCATGGTATTTCAGTAGTCGATAAAGACCTCAAACTAGTTGCATGGAATAAGCGCTACGCTGAAATGTTTAACTACCCAGCCGACTTTTTAGAAGTAGGCCAACCCATCGAAGAGATTATTCGCTACAACGCAGAGCGCGGAGAATGTGGCCCAGGCGAAATAGAGCGACAAGTTGAAAAACGTGTACAGCATTTAAAAAACGGCACATCTCACCACTTTATTCGACACCGCAGAAATGGGCAAGTATATGAAATGATTGGTAATCCACTGCCTGATGGCGGCTTTGTTACCAGCTTTTCAGACATTACCACGCATATTGCCACACAAAATGCGTTGGAAGAAGTGAACATGGATCTTGAAAACCGCATTGAAGCTCGTACTCAAGAAATACGTACTATTAATAAAGATCTCGAAGCTCAAATAGAAAGTCGCGTACAAACAGAGCAAGCACTCACTTTAGCCAAACGTGAGGCAGAACAGGCAAATGACAGTAAAACACGATTTTTAGCCTTGGCAAGCCATGATATTTTACAACCACTAAATGCGGCGCGTTTGTACTTAGCAGCCATTGATGAGACTTCGTTGGCAGACAACAATATCAACAACTTTGAAAAGCTAGGTGCAAGTCTCGATTCAACTGTACATTTAATGTCAGCCTTACTTGAAATTGCAAAACTTGAACAAGGCGCTATGACCCCTTCTCCACGTCATTTCAGTATTGATGATATTTTAGCGCCGCTACGTAACGAATACGCTATTTTATCGAGCGAAAAAGGCTTGCAGCTGCATGTCCGCTCTGGGCAACAAATAGTCCATAGTGACATCACTTACTTACGCAGGATTATCCAAAACTTAGTGTCTAACGCGGTTAAATACACTGAAAAAGGCCGTGTGTTAGTCGCATGTCGTAAACGAAAACACCACCTTCGCATTGAAGTTTGGGATACCGGGCCTGGCATTAGCGAAGTAGAACAAGCAAAGATATTTAATGATTTTTACCGTATAGAAGCCGGCGACAATAAAGGTGTAGGTCTTGGTTTAGGTGTGGTTAAACGTATGGTTGATTTACTCAGCCTACGGTTAGAAGTACATTCAACCATCCACAAAGGCAGTCGTTTTAGCATTGAAGTTCCTTACGGCGACAGCCAATTTGTACAGCAAAAAACTGCCACTAACAGCTTATTTGAAAACCGCGCGGCAATGAATGTAATAGCTGTGGATGATGACCCTGAAAATTTAAATGCCATGGCGAGCTTATTACAGAAGTGGCAAGCCGATTATCAACTGTTTGACCAAGTTGAGACTGTTTTAGAATATGCAAAAGCAAATAAAGCGCCAGATGTTATTTTAATGGATTACCAACTCGGCCATAACTGCGACGGTATAACACTTATTAAAACATTACGCGAAATTTGGCAAAGTCCTGTGCCCGCTATTTTAATTACCGCAGTACGTGATGATGAACTAAAACAAACAACTAAAGCCGCTAATATTCATTATTTATCCAAACCGATAAAGCCTGGCAAATTAAAAGCACTGCTTAATCACAGTACGTGACGTGCTAGGCGCTAGGCGCTAGGTGCTAGGTGCTAGGTGCTAGGTGCTAGGTGCTAGGTGCTAGGTGCTAGGCAAAAAATAAAACAGATCCGTGCTAAACAACATAGCTAAGTACATCTAGCAATTTTGCTAGGTGTACTGCTTTAGTTTAATCACCCCGATAGTGCTTTACTTCTGAGCTTTTGAAACAGCCAACTCAAACCGACAAGCGAAAGTCCCAGTCCAATAAATGATATCGCCTTAAGTAAACCAGTCAGGTTTGCCATATCAATTAAGAACACTTTAACTATTACTGCGCCAAGAATACCTAACCCGACTTTTTGTAACAGCAGTTGTTGTTCTAAATGCCCCCAAATGACCACCGGCGCGCCGAGAAAAAGCCAAATAATCGAATAACTATAAAGCTCTGCGTCACTGGTTATTTTATCTAGGTAGATATACGCCCCTTGCCAATACTGGCGTATAAGTACAGTTATTGCTAATACAGCTAAAACGCCCGCTACTGCCAATATTATTTTACTAAGTTGAGCATTAACAGGTTTAACTAATTTAGTTAACCACAGCGCTAAAGCACTTGGCACCAACCACATTAATAGCACCCAGTTAAATATCGGAGTTTCCCCTACATACAAGGATGTTAGTAATGGATTGTCATTCAGTGCAGTGCTTAACAACAGCAACCCTGCTAAAGCTGATAATATTAAACCCGCTACTTGGTATAATTTAGCCAACTGCGCTGCACTTTGCGCGCGATATAAATAAACACAACCTAACGCGAGCCAATTACAGCTAAGTAATACTTGCTCATAAAAACTTAAAGAGCCAAGTTGTGGATAATGCCCAACTAATTGATAACTCGTTTCAGTAGTTATAAATAATGCCAAACAATGTAGCGCAGCGCCTTCAAGCCATAGCTTCATATCGGTTTGTTGCCATTGCTTGGCCACAAACCAAAACAATCCAACAGCAATGGGGTAAACCACTATGCTCCAATGCATTGATAGAAGCGTTAGATCTGCATAACTCTCAATCCACGGTGCAAACGTCAAACGTGCAAGTACTGCTGCCACGAGCGCTTTAATAGGCCAGTGCGGCATAGGCACTTTATGGCGTTTAACAAGAAAACTTATAACCAACACTTGAATTGCAAGCGCAAGCGTGAGGCCGCTATCAGCTAATAACATCGTTAAGCAAAGTGTGATATTGGCATTAGCACCAATCCAATAACTAAACTGCTGCCATTGCGTATAGGCATTTTGCGCACGTTTGATCAATACGCCACTGCCAAGTAGTAATAGTACTGTCCATAATGAATACGCTACCGCTAACTCTTGCTCTGAGGTGAGAGTATAAAGCGTTGCTATTAGTACAAACAGACTAAAGGCAGCCACTAAGTGAAAACTTAAACGTTTATAGTAATATGTGCCAAAATACAGCCCGTACAAACAAAAGCCTATACCAAGCAATAAACCAAGCCCATACATATCTTTAAATATAAATAAGTGGTCGTTACTATCAATATTATAATTATGCTGAGTTACAACCAATAACACAGCAATTAGCAACGCTAAACCTTGCCATAGATCCCAACGGCTATTTTGCAGCACCAAAAATAGCAGCATGACAATTAAACACACCATCATAATTTGCCATTGCATACTCGCCATAGAAATTGCTATCGCTATCAATAATGGCGCCACAATCGCTAACAATAATGGATTATCAGGCTGTAATTTTAGTAGTCGCTGTAAACTATGTGGGCGACATTCTAATAACCGCAATGTTAAACCTAAACGCATCATCGCGATTAAACCTATGATAGATAAAAGGGAAAAACCACCCACAAGCCAATATTCAGTTGACTTAACAACACTTAAGGCCACCCAATACCAGCCAATATGCCCTGCCCAAAGTAAATACCATAGCCAATTACGGTTTACCCTTTTCGCCACAAGCACAGCTGATAAAGTAACAAATCCAATATAGGTTAGCAGCGCTGCCAAATTGCCACTTCCCGTATTAACCCATATAGGCACGCTATACGCGCCAACGATACCTAATAGAGCTAACAATGGTCCTAAGCGCAGTGCCATAGAGCTAGCTGCTAGTGCAATAACAGCTAGCATCACAAAAGCAGTGGTTGCGCTTAACATTTCATAACTTGAATAAGCAAGCAGCGTTAATGCAAAGCAACTAATAAACCCGCCTCCCGCTAAAGCTGCTGGAATATAATTATTAAATCCTTCAAAAACAATACCTTTACGGTGCAAAAAATCAGCAACTGTAATTAGCGCTATACCAAATAACCCGCCTAAGGTGAGGCGTAAACTAGGTGATAATAGACCTGCATCTAAACTGTACTTTGCTAAAAATATGCCACCGAAGGCCAGTGCGACACCACCAATCCAAGTCATCCAATTTTGTTGCAGTTGATTTTTTAATTGAGCCAAAAAAGTGCTAACTGCAGAGTGAGAACGCTTATTCGTTTCTCGGGAACTAATAACTGTATGCGTTGATATAGTTTGATTTAATGTAACAGATTGCTGATTAGTAGCATGAGACTGTAGTTCAGATTCAATTGGGGGCGTATGTGATTGCTCAGATGCAAACCTTGCCACAGCAGTTGCTGGCTGACTCGAGGTTTTAGAAATCACTGAGTGCAGTTGTTTTTTTAAAAGCGTAACTTCTTGTTGTAGCGCACTGACCTTTGTTAAAGCGATTAAACCGGCGATAGATCCGATTACAACCACTAACGATAGAATAACAATTAAACCAAGCACGTCGTCCATTTTTTAATCCCTGACTACTTTTATTCCTCCCTTATAACGTAAACTGTAGTGAAAATATAGCCAAAAAAATCCCAGCATCATATAACGAAGCTGAGATTTAATAAATTTACTACTCTACTGAGATTACTCTACAGAATCAGTCACAGTGCGCTCTAAGGTCATTTTAAAACCTGTGCTACTCGTTTCATCATGCTCTAGGATTAAAATGTAATTACCTTCTTGAGTAAAATCCATATCCCCTTGCTGCATTAAGACTATTTGCTGCCCATTGTCTTCATACAACACATAAGTGGTATAGACTTCATTATCAACCACTTCATCTTCTTGGTCGTACTTATCCAGGCTATCAATATAGTTACTGGCATCATCGACTGTCTCACCGTCTAAAGTAAATGCAATATCAACATCCGTAATGTCTTGTCCGGCATAGGTATCAAGTAAGTTGACCACTGTTACATTATGGTTATAACTGCTAGGCGTCAGTGATTCAACAACGGTAAGCATACGCGGGCCGTAGTCTTTATCATTGTAAAAAATCCCCACGTTACTTTGCTCTCGCTCCAATGTCAGTAGGTAATTATCAACAATTGACGTACCCTCATTATCCATCATCGCAATGCTGAAGCTATTTGGGTTAAGCTCAATATAATCAGAAAAAGTATCATTTTGCGTTAGTTCTGTTACATGACTTTCGTCACCACGGGTTACTGTAAAACTGGCTTGTGGGTAGTCATCTATCGTATTAATAAAGCGCAACTGCCCCTGCGCAGATTGATGCTTAAGTGATGTCACTGAGTTACTCGAAGTAACAATATCCAATGTTATCCCTTCCTCTTCAGTTGCATAACTTGGACGGATCATCACTACATAGCTTGATTCATCATTAAAATATACAGTGGCTGATTCAAAAATAACATCTGTGCTACCACTTTGAGTAATGTAAATAGTGTAATAACCTTCTTCGAAAGCTTGTAGCGATAGCTCGTTCAAATAAGTGGGTGATGCAATGAGTTCTGCGGTATCGAATAAACCATCCTCAGTCGCAATATAGACATCATAATTACTACCCTCACCTGAAATATTAAACCAGCCTAAGTTAAACTCATCTTCGTCACTGCTGGTCGGTACAGCTAATTCAGTAAAATTAGGTTCTGAAAAATCTCCGCTCATAACCCATAACTGTGTTTGATCATCTTTTATAGAAACTGATTCTTCTTGAATTGTAATATAGCTATCGTTAGCATCTACATATTCAAAAGAAACATCGTAGCTTGTAGAGCTATAATTGTGGCGCGTTGTAACATCACCAAAGTAAGTACCAGAGCGTTCAGTTTCATCTACAAACAAACGTGTATACGGACTATTGTAAGAACCGTTATAAAGTTGAATGTAGCCACTACTGCTACTTGATGAGTCATCCCCAGAACAAGCAGCTAATGTTGCTGCCAAGGTAGTTACTAAAACAGTTTTAAGTAAAGAGCTGTGCATGGAATCATTCCTTATTGTTAATAGTGCTAATGAGACTATAAAAACAACTAAAAATTCCAACCTTTACAAAGCATTACCCACACTTACAGTTCCTTACATATTCGTAATAAAGTGTATGAATGTGCAAATAAAACGCACATTTTATTACATATAACCTCACTTACATATTCTAAACAACTAAATTTAAAATATAGTTGTAAAAAACCAGAACAAAAACACAAGGTTAACAGTTGTAATCAAAAGCGTACAACTGTACCTTTATAGCCTATGATCTTGAGGACTTTGAAATGCAAACACCATTAGAAAAGTTAATACATGGATGGCAGAGCGGCTGTACAAAAAGCGCTGACGAATTAAAATCACGTATTTATTACCACTTAAAACAAATTTGCCATGTACATCTACAAAGCTACCGCGATGATATTGACTCTACTTATGTAATACAGCATTTACCCCATACAGGATCCTTGTTACATCAATCATTGATTGAGCTGATCCCACCGCAAAAAACACTCGCGCACGAAACTCAATTTAATGCTTACCTTAGTGTATTTATTCGCAATGTTTTACGTGATGAAATTCGTAAATTTCAATCAAAAAAACGAACACCAAATGATGTTGACGCAGCTCAAGAGGATAGCCAATTAAAGCATCAGGAAAATTTTTTAGCTCTGGATAGCGCATTAAATCACCTCGAAAAAAACCACCCGCAAAAAGCACAAATTTTTTCGATGCACTACTTTTTAGGCATTGACAGTAAAGCTCTCGCTGAACAGTTTAAAGTATCTCTTGCCACTATTTACCGCGAGTTAGACGCCGCTAAAGCGTTTTTAAGAGTGCATATAGAACAATAATTAAAAAAGAAGAAAACATGAAATTTAATGATTCACTCAGTGTATTTGAATACTTACTTAAAGAGCACCCTAACAACCTTATTGCTGGGTTAGAAAGCCTCGAAAATATAAACAGCACTCTCTTTAGCGAAGTGGAACAGCTAATTCTTGCTCATAATCAAAATCAACAACAAACACAGTTCCATCAATCTATTAGCCATTCAACCGAGCTATTAAATGACAATAGCAAAATAGAGGACTTGATAGGTAAGAATATCAGCCATTTCACATTACAGAGACTATTAGGCTCTGGGGGGATGGGCGTTGTTTATTTAGCGCACAGAAATGATGGTAAATTTGAGCAAACCGTTGCTATAAAAATTATATACCCAACTATTACTGCATTACATGGCCCGCAAAATCTAACCCGCGAAGCACAATATTTAGCATTATTGAACCACCCAAATATAGCAGGAGTACTAGACGCAGGTGAATGTGAATTTGGCATGTACATGGTGATGGAATACATCGAAGGCACAACGCTTGTAAGTTACTGCAATGAACAAAAGTTAAACACCAAACAGCGCTTAACTTTATTTTGTAAAGTCTGTGATGCCGTTAGCTATGCTCACCAGAACAGAGTGATCCATGCAGATTTAAAACCATCGAACATCCTTGTTAACAAGCAAGGTGAACCTAAGCTCGTTGATTTTGGCGTTGCTCGTACAATAAATAATGAACAAACCGATTTTGTTGTTAACGAGTATATTAAGGCTCTAAGCCAAGAGTACGCCAGCCCTGAGCAGCTTGCAGGCCAAACGCTTACAACCCAGAGTGATGTATATAGTTTAGGAAAAGTACTCGCTAGTACTATTAAAGAAAGCTCTAGTGAGCTACTAGGAATCATTAAACAAGCATCATCTGCGCAGGCAACTCGTTACGCAACTGCACTTGAACTTAACACCGATATTAAACGATATTTAAGTGCGGAGCCAATAAGCTTTAACACTCATTATCTATATCGATGCAAAAAGTTTATTCAACGTAATCCACTTATAACATTACTTGGTATAAGTCTCATTGTTGCATGTGCTTTATTTACGAATGCATTATGGCAAAAAAACATACATTTAAAACAAGAAAGGGAAACCACTGAATATGTAGCAGATTTTTTGATTAATGTATTCGAATCTGCAGATCCAGCAGCATACGATGGACATGAGATAAGTGCACAAGACTTACTACTCGGCGCAAAACAGCGCCTTAGTAATGAAGATGATTTACTGCAATCAAAACCCAAAGTCGCATTATATTTAGCAAAAGCACTCAACGGTGTTGGTGAACATACGAGCGCACTTGAACTCCTCGAGTTAAGTAACAATACAGCGCTTAATACTGAGCAAGCACTTCTTAAAGCACAAATTCACATCCAAAAATCGGAAATAGCATCAGCCCAACAAACACTAGACTCAGTAGAGAAAGAGCACCTCACTGCAAAAAACTCAGTTCAATACTTTAATAGCCTTGCTAATATTCTTTTTTACAGCGATCAATATGAGCAGGCACTTGCTAAATTGCGAATAGCCGAGCAATTAGCTATTGAGCATCAACTTTATACCGCAGTCATTACAATAAAAAACAAACGTACCGCTATCTTCCAAGAGCAAGGAAAGCTAACAGAGCAATTAGCAGAAGCAAAACTGGCTGTAACATTTAGCGAGCAATACTTCGTAAAAAACTCCGCAGAATACCTCGAGGCTTTATTTACATTACAAAGTGCTTATTCAGCCAATGAAGATTTCGATGCGGCAAATATTTTGCTTGAAGACATATATAAAGTTCAAGTCAAAGTATACCCAAAAGATCACCCAACTTTAGCACTGACCCTGAACGAAATAGGCAATAACTTTTCACGCTTAGGTGAATACGACAAAGCTATACCGCTGCATAAACAGGCCATTGCCATGGTAGAGGGCCGATATGGTAAAAAACACATAGATTATGCTTATGGTTATGGCTACTTAGGCAATGCCTATGGTTATCAAAAGCGTTTTGAAGAAGCAATTCATGCTTATAACGAATCACTTGAATCAAATACGTTAATGTACGGCAAAGTACATACAAGCACACTGACCTCAGCAAGAAATTTAGGGTTAGCATATTCTGAAATGGGCAATCAAATAAAAGCGAAAGAGGTTTTAAATGAGACGCTAAAACAAACTCTTACTCTGTATCCTGAAATTTCATACCGGAGTGCATTAGTTCAAACAGCTTTAGCGCGAACCCTAATAGAATTACAAGAGTGGCAAGCAGCCAAAATTCATCTTGAGCATGCCGCCGAAGGCTTTCGCCAAAGCCTAGGTGAAGACAGCATCCGTTATACACGAACCATAGAAAGGCTAAACCTTACTAATGAAAAACTAGCAACGGGGTTAATGTAAATTCTAAACAAAGAGGTAATTCTAAATTTAATAATGCTTTGATTGGACTTTCTTGCTCAAGTCCAATCAAAGCTCCTATACCTATTTATATGTGGAATAATTACTTAACCACACCACTATTTTGATTATCTCGGTGTATTTTAGACCAAGTATTAGACATTAAACCCGTGCTATCAGTTTGAATAGCTACAAGTTTACCGGTGGCATTTGCATCATTACGGTCTCCCTCTGAAAGAGTACCAATATACAAGATGCCTTGACTATCAATTGCAGGGGATGACCAAGTAGCACTGGCTTTTAGATCATACTGCCATACAAGCTCACCATTAGGTGAATAAACATGCATTAAATCATTTTCTGTCGCGAAATAAATATTACCACTGTCACCGATTGCTGGTGATACCTTCACGTTACCAGTAATTTGGGTTTGCCATTTTATTGCTTTTGAATTGAGTTCAAGCGCATAAATTTCACTATCGTCATTATTACTTGTGCCAAAGTAAATATTCCCGCGTGATTCATCTATCGCAACTGATGAACGAATATGTGGCGTTTCAAATACCTGCGGATTTGGTAATTCAAACTTCCAACGCAGATCCAAATTATCATCAAAGCTGTATAAAATCCCGGCTTCAGAGCCAAAATAAATATTATTATTAGAATCAATAGCCGGAGTTGAGTAAACCAAGTCGCCTGCAAAGGTGTCTATATCTTTGAACTCACCCACTAGCTCATAGCTATTTAGATCAAGCTTAAGGACGCGACCCTCATCATAAAAAACAAGCTCACCGTTATAATTTACCGCCCCATTTACAAATCTGTCTTGTCGCTCTGCACAATTACATAAACGCTCAAACAAACTCTCACCCGTTTGCGCATTAAAAGCACGGATATCTAAACCAGTGTATATAATTTGGCCTTCAAAAGCCGCAACCTTCGTTAAACCGGAGCCTGTTTGCAAACCATAATCAGATACACGCTGACGCCATACTTGCTCGCCACTACTATTTAGAGCGACTAGATCACGATATACTTTATCAAACTCCCCAGTGCGCTTATCAACTGTGAAATAAATATTTTCATTGTGTACAACAGGGCTTGAGCGCACCTCTTCACCATTAGGTAAGGGGTAGCGCCACTTTTCACTGCCGTCGCGGTTATAAGCTACCATCAAGTCACTGCCTGCGGGATCATTACGCACATTCTTGGCAGTGCCTATAAAAACGGTTTGCTCATCAGCACTGAGTGCCGGTGACGAGTAATAGGCAAAACTTGAAGTTGGTAATGACTTTTCCCAGACTAAGCGCGACTCTTCAACCTTATCAGGTTCCTTATCTGCATCAGATTTTGTGGTTTGTGGATCATCGCTGCCACCGCTTCCACCACCTCCGCAAGCAGATAGAAGAAGGCTTAACGCAAATATAATTGATGCTTTAGCTTTAGGTGACTCAAACTGTAAATTCATGTAATTCCTTGATAGTTATTATTTATTGTTAAGTAAATCCTACGAATAAAATTACAATAATGACAAACACGAAAAACAGTTAAATTTTTCTCACAAACTTAAAATATTTTTATCTATCTAAACGTAGCAGCGACTCATGAATAATAATCAATAACTTAATAAAGCCCTTGCATTGCTGGCCAATTAACAAATAATGGAGGCTTGGGTTCACGGGATTTGAATGAGGAAAAATGAACACGATACTAACGACGCAATGTGCGGATGATGTAGGCTTAATAGCTAAGATAACCGGGCTTTGTCATGAGCATAATTTAAATATTACGCGTAACAACGAGTTTGTAGATAAAGACGCAAAACGTTTTTTTATGCGTACCGAGTTGAGCGACCAACCAAATGGTGAATTTTTAACCCAACTTGAAGGCCTGCTGCCTACTGGCGCGAAGGTTACTTTACATAGTAACGAAAAAACCAAAGTTGTACTGCTTGCCACCAAAGAAGCCCATTGTTTAGGCGGTGTGTTACTCAAACAGTTTGAGCAAGCCCTTAACATTGAAGTGCTTGCTGTAATTGCTAATTACCCAGATTTAGCGCCTTTAGCAAAAGGCTTTAATGTGCCTTTTCACGTTGTTAGCCATGAAGGACTAAGCCGTTTAGAGCATGATCAACAAGTGGGTGATTTAATTGCTAGTTATAAGCCTGATATTATTGGCCTTGCTAAATATATGCGTATTTTGAGCCCAGAGTTTGTCGCCCGCTTTGATGGTAAAATTATTAATATTCACCACTCATTTTTACCGGCGTTTATTGGGGCAAAGCCATATCACCAAGCATTTGAACGAGGTGTAAAAATCATTGGTGCAACGGCACATTTTGTTAATAATGAGCTCGATGAAGGGCCAA
The DNA here is from genome assembly GCF_030408095.1 of Pseudoalteromonas sp. APC 3893. NCBI lineage: Bacteria > Pseudomonadati > Pseudomonadota > Gammaproteobacteria > Alteromonadales > Pseudoalteromonadaceae > Pseudoalteromonas > Pseudoalteromonas sp. APC 3893. The sequence goes on along the minus strand of NZ_JASDCD010000007.1, from coordinate 77,055 downwards.
TTATCATGCAGGACGTGACCCATGTTAATCATGCCAATACCGCAGAAATGATGGCTAAAATGGGGAAAGATGTTGAAAAAACAGTGTTTTGTAAAGCACTGCAATTAGCGTCTGAACATAAGTTATTTATCAACGGTAATAAAACTGTCGTGTTTAGCTAGGTGATAGATTTAATTTAGAAATGAAGAGGCTATTTGCCTCTTTATTTTTGAAGGTTAAGACGCTGACTCAATCGGTTCTAGTTGTAATTTTGCTGCAATGAGTACAGCTTGAGTACGATTATATACGCCTAGTTTTCTAAATATTGCTGTAATGTGTGCTTTTACTGTTGCCTCAGAAATATGTAACTCGTAAGCTATTTGCTTATTGAGTAAGCCTTCATGTAAGTATTGTAATACTTTATATTGTTGTGGCGTCAAAGATGCCACTTGTGCGGCGATTTCTTTATCTTCGCCTTTTATGGTCTCGACTTTGTCTTTAAGCTCAACAGGGAGCCATACATCGCCATCAAGTATTTGATTTATTGCCAGGGCAATGTCTTCTGACGACGATGACTTAGGAATAAATCCCATCGCACCATAGCTCATTACTTTGGAAACAATATTGATATCTTCACTACCTGAAACCACCGCAATAGGTAAACTTGGGTAGTCTTCACGGATACGAATAAGGCCGTATAAATCGCCACTGCCTGGCATGTGTAGGTCTAGTAGTAAGATGTCTAGATCTTCTTGTTCGTTGAGCACTTTTAGTGTGGTATCAAAATCTTCTGATTCAAAAACTTCTAAATCAGCAAATTTGCTACTTAACGCCCCTTTTAGTGCTTCACGAAATAACGGGTGGTCATCCGCTATTAAAAACTGACTCATGGTTCACTCCTAATAAATTCGGCTGTCACCTATCGAATAGCTGACAGCCGATATACTACGTTTAGAATCAACTTCTAATCAAGTTTTTAACGCATATTTAACGATTTAATCGGTTCTCGATTAACTCATCAACCACGCTAGGATCTGCAAGCGTTGAGGTGTCACCTAGTTGTTGGTGCTCATTTGCTGCGATTTTACGTAAAATGCGACGCATAATCTTACCAGAACGAGTTTTTGGTAAACCTGGTGACCATTGAATCATATCTGGTGAAGCTATTGGGCTTAGCTCTTTACGAACCCAGTTACGTACCTCTTTAGTGAGCTCGTCACTGACTGTTATCCCTTCATTTGGCGTAATGTAAACATAAATACCTTGACCTTTAATGTCATGAGGGAAGCCAACAACGGCGGCTTCTGCTACAGCCTCATGAGCAACAAGGGCACTTTCTATTTCAGCGGTACCTAAACGATGCCCTGATACATTGAGTACATCATCGACACGCCCGGTTATCCAATAGTAGCCGTCTTCATCACGACGACAACCATCGCCTGTAAAATAAACACCTGGGTATGCTGAGAAATAAGTTTGTTCAAAACGTTCATGATCACCATAAACAGTACGCGCTTGTGATGGCCAGCTGTCTAAAATGACTAAGTTACCATCTACAGCACCCTCTAATGTATTACCTTCAGCATCAAATAGTGCTGGAGCAATACCAAAAAACGGGCGAGTCGCTGAGCCTGGTTTCATATCAGTAGCACCTGGTAGTGGCGTGATCATTATACCGCCAGTTTCTGTTTGCCACCAAGTGTCCACAATCGGACAGTTACTCTTACCTATATTTTCGTAATACCACGACCATGCTTCTGGATTTATTGGTTCACCCACCGAGCCTAAAATACGAAGGCTATCACGGTTAGATGTAGACGTTGGTTCGTCGCCTTTGGCCATAAGTGCACGAATAGCCGTAGGTGCAGTATAAAGAATAGTTACACCATGCTTATCAACTACTTCACCCATACGTCCTGCTGTAGGATACGTTGGCACACCTTCAAATAACACTTGTGTACAACCATTTACTAATGGCCCATAAGCAATATAACTATGACCTGTGATCCAACCAACATCAGCACTACACCAAAAAACATCATCTTCTTTCAGGTCAAATACGTATTCATGGGTCATTGATGCGTAAACAAGGTAACCACCAGTTGTGTGTACAACACCTTTAGGTTGACCTGTTGAGCCAGATGTATACAGAATAAATAGTGGGTCTTCTGCATTCATTGGCTCTGGGTCACACTGTGCTGGCACATCAGCAACTAAATCGTGCCACCAAACATCGTGCTCATTCCAATCGACTTCTCCGCCTGTAAGCTGATGAACAACAACATGTTCAATAGTCGTTACAGACTCTTGTGCAACCGCTTCATCAACGTTGGCTTTTAATGGTACTGTGTTACCTGCGCGTCGCCCTTCATCAGAGGTAATAACAACTTTAGCGCCAGAGTCCTTAATACGATCAGCAATCGCTGATGGCGAAAAGCCACCAAATACCACTGAGTGAATTGCACCTAAACGTGCGCATGCTTGCATGGCATAAACGGCTTGTGGCGACATAGGCATATAAATCGCAATACGATCACCTTTTTCTACACCTAATTTTTTAAGACCATTTGCAAATTTAGCCACTTCATCATGCAATTTCTGATAGCTAATATGTTCACTTTGTTCTGGGTTATCACCTTCCCAAATCAATGCTGTTTTATCTGCTTTGGTTGCAAGGTGACGGTCAATACAGTTATAAGAAGCGTTCAGTTCGCCATCTTCATACCACTTAATATTGATATGCCCTTTATCAAATGAGGTGTTTTTTACCTTAGTATAAGGAGTAGACCAATCAAGGCGTTTACCATGCTCTGACCAAAAACTTTCTGGATCATCAATAGATTGCTTGTACAGTGTATTATAATTATCGTTATCAACTAAGGCTGCATTCTTGATATGTGCAGGAACTGGATAGATACTTTGTGACATAGTCGTCTCCATTTGTAATTACTTGCCAAAGGCCTATCTCAAGGATCACTCAGCATGGCTGATGAAAGTATTAGACCTTAGTTGTAATGCTATTTTTATTGGCCCTAAATTAGAGCAAAATTAGCGTTTACTGCTTTAAACTTTTTAATAACATAAGGTTAACAACCCTGTTCTTACAAGTCTACTGTTGTCAAACATTAGTCTAATAGACCAATAGGTAATTGAGTAAAAAGCGTACATCATCAAAAGTGGCATTAGTAGAAGTATAACAACTGCACCGAATAGGAAACCAATCATGACAACACAAACAACACTAATAAGATCCCTCACCGCAACCGCTGTTTTATGCGCACTGAGCACGACAACACAAGCTGCCACAATTGGTGACACAGATGTTAATTATGGCGGTTACGTAAAAATTGATGCAATGTGGAGTGATTATTCAGCTGGTGCTCCTGCTGGAACAAATGTAGGGCGTGACTTTTATGTACCAAGTACATTAACAGTTGGCACCGACGACGACTCTGATGCTGTATTTGATATGCACGCACGCCAGTCTCGTTTTAATTTTGGCACATCAACACTCTTAGACAACGGCAAAACCATAAACAGTAAAATCGAAATAGATTTTTTAGCGTCTGCTGCTGGTGGTAATGAACGAGTTTCTAACTCATACGCGCCACGTATTCGCCACGCTTTTATTTCTTATGATGGATGGTTATTTGGTCAAACATGGTCAAACTTCCAAAATGTGGGTGCACTGCCTGAAACACTTGATTTTGTAGGTCCAGCTGAAGGCACGGTGTTTGTTCGCCAAGCACAAGTTAAATACACCACCGGTGCATGGTCTTTCTCACTAGAAAACCCTGAAAGTACAATTACAACTTCAAATGGTATGGCTGTAACCGATGATGCATCATTACCGGATTTTACAGCACGTTATACGCATAAAGCAGATTGGGGTAACTTAGTGGTTGCAGCGCTTGCTCGGCAACTTACGTATAAAGTGGGTGGTCTTGACGCTGATGAAACCTCAATTGGTCTTAGTGCATCAGGTATGGTTAAAGTTGGTCAAGATAACCTTAAATTTATGCTTACCCAAGGCAAAGGCTTAGGTCGTTACGTCGGTTTAAATGTTGCCCATGGAGCCGTATTAAATGGCGATGAACTCGATGCCATTGACTCAACCTCAGGTTTTGTTGCTTATCAGCATAATTGGAATAACCAATGGCGCTCAACATTCCTCTACTCATTCTTCTCAGCTGACAATAACATTGATTTACTTACAATTACAGGTGACCCAACTGAATCTAGCCAAAGCTACAGCGCTAATATTCTCTACTCACCCGTTAAAAAACTAACCTTTGGTGCTGAATTTAAACACGCTGAACGTGAACTCGAAAGTGGCAATGATGGTGATATGGATCGCTTGCAGTTCTCTGTTAAGTATGCATTTTAGCCCTAACTTGCTAACTTGCTAACTTGCTAACTTGCTAACTTGCTAACTTGCTAACTTGCTAACTTGCTAACAAAGTATAAATACAAAAAAGCCGCTAAATTTAATTATTTAGCGGCTTTTTTAATTGTTAAGTGCGGGTCAAATCGCGCTTACTCTTTAATTTTTATAACTCATCTTCTGCAATTAAGCCCGAGTCTTCACCGTCTTCCGGTTTAATTTCAGCTTTAAGCAAAAGCATATCGCGCAATTTACCTTCAATTTCGTCTGAAATCTCTGGGTTCTCTTTTAAGAACTTAATTGAGTTAGATTTACCTTGCCCTACTTTGCTGCCATTGTAGCTGTACCATGCACCGGCTTTTTCAACAATTTTGTGCTTAACACCCAAATCAATAAGTTCGCCATGCTTAGAAATACCTTCACCATACATAATGATGAATTCAGCTTGTTTAAATGGTGGTGCAACTTTGTTTTTAACCACTTTTACGCGAGTTTCGTTACCAACAACTTCATCGCCTTCTTTCACAGAACCAATACGACGAATATCTAAACGAACTGAAGCGTAAAACTTAAGTGCATTACCACCGGTTGTTGTTTCAGGGTTACCAAACATAACACCAATTTTCATACGTATTTGGTTGATGAAAATACATAATGTGTTTGAGCGTTTAATGTTACCCGTTAGCTTACGTAATGCTTGTGACATTAAGCGAGCTTGTAAGCCCATGTGTGAATCACCCATGTCGCCTTCAATTTCAGCTTTTGGTGTTAGGGCTGCTACTGAATCGACAATCACAACATCAACAGCACTTGAGCGTACTAACATGTCACAAATCTCTAGCGCTTGCTCACCCGTATCTGGTTGAGACACTAGTAAATCATCAATATTTACGCCTAACTTTTGCGCGTAAACTGGATCAAGTGCGTGCTCAGCATCTACGAATGCACAGGTTTTGCCTTCTTTTTGTGCTTGAGCGATAACTTGTAGCGTTAAAGTTGTTTTACCTGATGATTCAGGGCCATACACTTCAACAATACGACCCATAGGTAAGCCACCTATGCCTAAAGCAATATCGATACCTAGTGAACCTGTCGATACAGCCTCAATGTCTAGTGCTTTATTGTCACCCAATTTCATGATTGAGCCTTTACCAAATTGACGCTCAATTTGAGATAAAGCTGCATCTAATGCTTTTTGTTTGTTATCGTTCATTTTGTTCTCCAAATCCGGCTAATGCAGACAAGTATACTGTATGAAATTACAGTATCAAGCTTATTTTATAAATTTATCTTCTCTATGACTTCTTTTAAAGCATAAACAATAGCTTGGGATCGAACACTGGCTCTATGACCAAAAAACAATTGCTGACTTGGGTACTGTTTATTACCTATTTGAATGCAAAACCAGACAAGCCCAACTGGCTTTTCTTTTGTGCCGCCACCAGGCCCAGCAACGCCAGAAACTGCAATACTAATATCTGCATTGGTGGCTTTACATGCGCCCGCTGCCATCTCTAGCACTGTTTGCTCACTCACAGCGCCATATTCTGCAAGCGTTGCAGCCGTTACTTTAAGTAAATCTTGTTTTGCTTGATTGCTATAAGTAACGAACGCACGGTCAATATAAGCAGAGCTTCCGGGTGTGTCGGTAAGCGCATAACTCACCCCGCCACCAGTACATGACTCAGCGGTAGTGATCCATAAGCGTTTATCCGTTAAAATAGCGCCTAATTGCGCAGCAAGTGTTTTAATCTCTTGATGTAACTCCATATTCAGCCTTTGGGTAAATACATGTCGTTTGATCTTTATGCACCACAGACAATAAGTCAACAAACTCCGATGATGCAGCAGTATCTAAAAATAAAATCTGAGCATCGTGATATTTTATTGTTCTATCGAATGGGTGATTTCTACGAACTCTTTTTTGATGATGCAAAACGTGCCGCGCAGCTTTTAGATATCTCACAAACTCATCGTGGTAAAGCCGGTGGTGATCCTATCCCTATGGCTGGGGTACCTTATCATGCAGTTGAAAACTATTTGGCGCGATTAGTACAAATGGGTGAATCTGTAGCGATTTGTGAACAAGTTGGCGACCCTGCAACCAGCAAAGGACCTGTAGAGCGCAAAGTGGTACGTATTGTTACGCCAGGAACTATTTCTGATGAAGCCCTGCTACAAGAGCGTCAAGATAATTTACTTACCAGTGTATGGCAAAGTAAAAAAGGTTTATACGGAATTGCCTATTTAGATATCAATTCTGGGCGTTTTAATATTGTTGAAGTAAATACCGATGAAGCTTTTAGCTCAACACTGCAACGTTTAGCACCAGCAGAATTACTCTATAGTGAAGATTTTTCTAACGTACATTTAATAGAGCATATTAAAGGCATTCGCCGCCGCCCTGAATGGGAATTTGACCTAGACACTGCACAGCATCTTTTATGCGATCAATTTGGCACTAAAGATTTAGTCGGCTTTGGGGTTGATAAAGCCAAAGCGGCGTTAATTGCCGCCGGATGCTTAATGCAATACGTTAAAGACACGCAACGAATTGCCTTGCCTCATATTCGTGCGATCACCCTTGAACATAACGAACATGCGGTAATTTTAGATGCTGCCACCCGAAAAAATTTAGAGCTCACACTCAACCTATCTGGCGGGTACGAAAATACCCTTGCTCAAGTACTTGATAAAACCGCAACAGCGATGGGGTCACGGTTACTAAAGCGTCGCATTCACACTCCTATTCGTTCAAAACCCGAACTTAATGCTCGCCTGAATGCTATTAGTGCCATAATCGATGCGCAATTATGTGGTGAATTACACGAGTCACTTAAGCAAATAGGCGATATAGAACGTGTTATAGCGCGCTTAGCATTATGGACCGCAAGACCTCGCGATCTAACTCGCCTACGCGGTGCATTACAAGCGTTAAGCCCGCTGCATGCATTATTAAATGTCGCTAGTGACCCTCGCATTGCACAAATTATTGCTGACTCTGCAGCTTTACCTGAACTGCAAGATTTATTAGAACGTGCTGTTATTGATAACCCACCTGTGCTTATTCGTGACGGAGGCGTAATTGCCCCAGGCTATAACAGTGAGCTCGACGAATGGCGTGCACTCAGCCAAGGTGCCACTGATGTGCTTGATCAATTAGAATTACGTGAGCGCGAACGTACAGGCATTAGTACCCTTAAAATTGGCTACAACAAAGTGCATGGCTTTTTTATAGAAGTAAGCCGTGCTAACTCACATTTAGTGCCAGCAGATTATATTCGACGCCAAACGCTTAAAAATAACGAGCGCTATATTATTCCAGAGCTAAAAGAGCATGAAGACAAAGTGCTTGGCAGCCAATCAAAGGCACTCGCACTGGAGAAGCAACTCTATGAGCAATTATTCGAGTTTATCGCCCCACACATAGAGCAGCTGCAAACAATGGCTGCAGCCCTTGCTGATTTAGACGTACTTAATAATTTAGCTGAGCGTGCAATAGCTCTTAATTATGCAAAGCCACAGCTTTGCGATAACGACGATATTAGCATTAAGCAAGGCCGTCACCCTGTGGTTGAACAAGTAATGAAAGACCCATTCATTGCCAACCCTGTTGAACTTAACAATCAACGTAAAATGTTGATTATTACTGGGCCAAATATGGGTGGTAAATCAACCTATATGCGTCAAACAGCCTTGATTGTATTAATGGCTCATATTGGCAGTTTTGTGCCTGCAGATAGCGCGAAAATTGGTAATATTGACCGAATATTCACTCGCATCGGTGCCAGCGATGATTTAGCCTCTGGCCGCTCAACTTTTATGGTTGAGATGACCGAAACCGCAACAATTCTAAACAATGCAACCACGCAATCACTGGTATTAATGGATGAAATAGGCCGTGGTACAAGTACTTATGATGGTCTGTCACTCGCCTATGCAACCGCTGATCACTTAGCATCAAAAATTGCAGCAAAAACACTGTTTGCCACCCATTACTTTGAACTGACCGAACTAGCCGAGCAACAAACGGGGCTGGTAAATGTGCATTTAGATGCGATTGAGCACAATGACACTATCGCGTTTATGCACACTGTACTTGATGGCGCGGCGAGTAAAAGCTTTGGTTTACAAGTTGCGGCATTAGCTGGTGTGCCAAAAGCAGTTATAAAACAGGCTAAGCAAAAGCTAAAGATGCTCGAAAACCATCAACCTGTTACCGCAGATATAAACACGCAACAAGTATCATTATTTGAAAGCGAACCGAGTGAAGTAGAAACTCAGCTGGCTGAAATCGATTTAGATAATTTAAGCCCGCGCCAAGCGCAAGATTTACTGTATAAATTAAAAGCACTGTTGTAATAATTGCAGACATTAAAAAGCCGAAGCGATAATCGCTTCGGTTTTTTAATTTATGTATTAATATTTATATAGTTACGAAAACTGTTCAAATAAACTATCTGTACTTAACCCTTCATGTTGCAAAATGTCTTTAAGTCGGCGTAATGCTTCAACTTGAATTTGGCGAACTCGCTCACGCGTTAAGCCAATTTCACGGCCTACATCTTCCAGCGTTGATGGCTCATAACCAAGCAAACCAAAGCGACGAGCTAATACTTCACGTTGTTTAGGATTAAGTTCACCTAACCAATCTACAATATGCTTATTAATATCATTGTTTTGTACTTCGCCTTCAGGGCTAAAACCTTTTTCATCTGCGATAATATCAAGTAATGCTTTATCGTTTTCGCCACCAATTGGTGTATCGACTGAGGTAATTTTTTCATTTAAGCGCAGCATTTTTGTGACGTCTTCAACCGGTCTATCTAAACACTCTGCAATTTCTTCTGCGGTTGGCTCATGATCAAGTTTTTGTGTCAATTCTCTCGCTGTACGTAGGTATACATTTAACTCTTTCACTACATGGATAGGTAATCGAATGGTACGCGTTTGATTCATAATCGCACGCTCAATAGTTTGACGGATCCACCAAGTAGCATAGGTTGAGAATCTAAAGCCACGTTCGGGATCAAACTTTTCAACAGCACGAATAAGTCCTAAATTACCTTCTTCAATTAAATCAAGTAATGCAAGACCACGGTTATTATAGCGACGGGCAATTTTTACAACTAAACGTAGGTTACTTTCAATCATGCGTTTGCGGGATGCTTCACAGCCTTTTAACGCTTTGCGGGCAAAAAACACTTCTTCTTCAGCACTCAATAAAGGAGAGAATCCAATTTCACCTAAATACAATTGAGTGGCGTCTAAATTTTTGGTTACCTCCTCTTTAGCGAATATATCATCTTCTTTATCGACTTCCTCTAATAATGCTGTAGCTTCTTCAACTACCACATCATCAAATTTTTCATCAGCCGCGGACTTCGTTTTTTCTACTTTTGCTGTGTTACCCATTAGCGTACCCTCAAGCAAATAAGTGATTATTCAATCACTGGTGTCAATACCCGATAGCTAAGGCAAGTATTTTTGGGGATTAACAGCTTTTCCTCTATAACGGATCTCAAAACGCAATGCCGTAACATCAGAATCTGAACTGCCAATCTCTGCTATTTTTTGCCCTGCTTTCACATTCTGTTTCTCTTTAACTAACAGCTTCGAATTGTGTGCATAGGCACTAAGGTAATCATCATTGTGTTTCAAAATGATTAAATTACCATATCCTCGAAGTGCGTTACCCGCATATACCACGGTCCCTTGTGCTGCTGCTAAAACAGACGACCCTTTTTTGTTAGTAATTTGTAGCCCTTTATACCCATTTTCCCTAGTCGAAAAACGTTGTGTTACTTTACCTTTAGCGGGCCAAGACCAACGTACCTTTCTTGGGTTTAACTGGCTAGTATTACTAACTTTTTTACTGGCTTGCTTTTGAACATACTCTCGTTGTTTTGGCTGATCAAGCTCTTTTTTTAATTTTTTGTTATTTTTTAGTTTTAATTTTGTAGACTTTCTGCTCGAATTCGTATATTTTTCCTGCTTTTTATTTTTTTCTGTAACACGAATAAAAGAGATCACTTGACCAGGATGAATAATGTAAGGGGCTGGTATAGCATTATTTTTTGCTAATGTTCGAAAATCTTGGCGGGCACTAAATGCTATAGAGTAAAGCGTATCTCCCTTTTTAACGGTGTACTTGTCCCCATTTATATTTATTCTGCTGGTGTATGGTTTAACACTTGTATCCAAGCTACTAACAGGTGCAGGGGCTTGGCGGGAAGAGCAAGCGCTGAGCAAAACACTCATAAATAAAGTAACATAGAGCACATATTGTTTATTCATGGTGCTTTACCCTTAATTTCAAAAGTTGTAACTTTTAGCGGTTAACGTAATAAAAAGTAAGCAATGACGATTAAAATGACTAAGCCCCAGCCAAGTGCTTCAACGTATTGACGTAATTTTTGCTCCATTTTCACACCGCCCCACTTCATTAGCGCTGCGACCAAAAAGAACCTCGCGCCTCTGCCAACCGCTGAAGCGAGTAAAAAAGGTAAAAAGGCCATATGTAAAAGCCCTGCACCTATAGTGAATACTTTATAAGGAATGGGTGAGAAACCAGCTAAAAAAACCACCCAAACGCCGTAGCTTTTAAACCACTCAAGAGCGATATTAAATTTGTCTTGCCAACCCATTTGGCTAATAAGCGGTTCAACCACAGGTTCAAATAACCAAAACCCCAACAAATAACCTAAAACACCACCAATCACAGATGCAATCGTAGTAAAACTGGCAAAACGCCAAGCTTTGCTAGGTTGCGCAAGTGCCATAGGTGCTAACATTACATCAGGCGGAACCGGGAAAAAAACAGATTCAGCAAAACTCATTCCGGCTAAATAACGCTCTGCATGGCGATGTTTTGCCCACACTAACGCCATATCGTATAACTTAGTAAACAATTTCAAAGTGACTTCCTATTCAATATCACCAGGGACAAGTGGAACAAATCTCACTGGTGCAATTACATGTTGGGTAAATTTATTATCTTTTCTAACAACCATTACCAGTTGTTGTTCTTCGTTGCCAATTGGTGCAATCATTACTCCCCCATCGGCGAGTTGGTCAAGTAATGCTTGGGGAACTTGCGATGCTGCAGCTGTAACAATAATCCCTTGAAACGGGGCTTGTGATTGCCAGCCTTGCCAGCCATCTCCGTGTTTCATTGCTACGTTGTACAAATCAAGGTTATGTAATCGCCGTTTGGCTTGCCATTGCAGCGCCTTTATACGTTCAACTGAACATACTTTGGTAAAGGTTTTTGCCAGTACTGCAGTTTGATAACCCGACCCAGTACCAATTTCAAGAACTTTATCACGAACCCCAGCCAAGCGCAGTAATTCTGTCATGCGGGCAACTATATAAGGCTGTGAAATAGTCTGTCCTTGCCCTATTGGTAATGCTGTATTTTGATAAGCTTTGTGCTTTAGTACATCGTCGATGAATATATGTCTAGGAATAGCAGCAATCGCATCGAGAACCTGCCTATCCTCAACGCCTTCTCGCGCTAATAAATCAGCCAGAGCCTGCGCACTGCGAGTATAATTAGACAGCACCATTGATCTCCATTGTTTTAAGCCAATCGCCAACCGCTTGTATGCTTTCTTTCGCGGTCATATCAACACTTAAAGGTGTAACTGATGCATACCCATTATTAATGGCATAAAAATCTGTGCCATTGCTGGCATCACTTTCTGCACCTAAGGTGCCATACCAGAATATATCGCGGCCCCATGGGTCTTGTTGCTTGGTCATGGTTTCAGCTTTGTGGCGAGCACCTAAGCGGGTTACCTGAACACCTTTTAGTTCACTCAATGGAATATCTGGTACATTAATATTTATAATTTGATCTTTTGGTAATGGATGCGAAGTGAGCTCTTTGATAATACTAACAGCCACCGCAGCCGCGGTTTCAAAGTAGTTACCTTCTTTTGAGCATAACGACACAGCCACAGCAGGCAAGCCTAAATGACGACCTTCGGTGGCAGCAGCAACAGTGCCAGAATAAAGCGTGTCATCACCTAAATTAGCGCCATGGTTAATACCCGCAACAACTAAGTCTGGCTTTTCATCTAGCAACTCATTAACACCTAAATGCACACAATCTGTTGGTGTGCCGTTTACTGATATAAAACCATTTTCAAGCTTGGTCGCACGCAAAGGGTTCATCAGCGTTAAAGAATTACTTGCGCCACTGCAATTACGATCAGGTGCCACCAAAGTGACATCAGCAATTTGTGTCAAAGCTTGATAAAGTACGGCAATTCCTTTCGCGTTTACACCATCATCATTACTCAATAAAATTTTCATTTACGCGTCCTTTTCTTTGTGTAATTTGGGGCTCGCATCGGTGTAATCCACCAACTCACGAAGTAGTGCTGTAGCAAAGGTGCCTTTAGGCAAACCAAAGCTTAATTTTATCGTGGTTTCATCAATTGTTTCTACCGCTAAATCTTGTGGTATTAAGCGTAACATTCTGCGTTCGTTTTTAAGGCCCAGCTCACCAAGCCCTTCACACCATTCTTGGTATGGTTCTAGCCATTCTTTCTCTTGCTCTGTTAAGCCTTTTTCGCTTTTACCTACCATAGGTGCCGACATCATAATGTCGCCAGAGGCAAGCCGAGCAATATTTTCATCGCTAATGGCGTCTTCAAAAAAGGCATTACTACCGCTGAGCATAAATACTTCACGGTGCATGGTTTTAGCCAAACCGTGCTCGGCAACACGTAAGTTAACAATTTGATTAAACACATAGGAGCGTGCCGCTGAAATAACCAAGCCACGTAATTTTTTATCACGAATACGCTCGCCAGCGAACATTCGCTTTGCCATATCAAGGTTATGCCCGCCATGACCAAAGCGCTGCTCACCAAAATAGTTAGGTACGCCGGCACGAACGGCATTAATTCTACAAAGAATATCTAACGGCTGTGTGACATTGCGCAGCGTAATTGTAAATTTATTACCCCTATGGCATCCCGTACGCAGTTTACGATTGTGTCGTTGCTGAGAAACTATAAATACCGAGTCACTATTAAGCTCAGTAAAATCAATCTCTTTTTTTATTGGCACTGGCACGCTAAACCATTGGCTACATACGCCGTGGCGATCTTTCATACCCGCATAACTGACATCCCGTGGTGAAATCCCCGCTTTTTGCGCCAGTAACTTAGCAACATATTGGGTGTTTTCGCCTTTTTTTACGACTTGCAAACACACATGTTCACCACTGCCAGTAAATTCAATGCCAAGGTCTTCATCAACCATGAAGTCTTCAGCCGAGGTTTTAAAGTCCGCTTGAGATAACGGCTTACCATACAAATAGTTTAATTCACTCATACTGAGAGCTTACTCATGATCACTACTGCATGGCTTGAAATGCCTTCTTTACGTCCTTCAAAACCCAGCTTTTCCGTAGTAGTTGCTTTTACATTCACTTGGCTAAGCTCGGCCTTTAAATCGGCGGCTAAGTTTTCACGCATAGCCTGTATATGAGGCAACATTTTTGGCGCTTGAGCCACAATCGTGACATCTGCATTACCGAGTACGTAGCCTTGCTGCTTAGCTAAATCAACTACATGACGAAGTAAAATACGGCTGTCGATATTTTCATATTCGCTGGCAGTATCTGGAAAGTGTTTACCAATATCACCCATCGCAAGCGAACCTAAAATCGCATCACACAATGCATGAATTGCCACATCACCATCGGAATGGGCTAAAAACCCTTGTGGGTAAGCTATTTTTTCACCACAAATAGTTAACGGGCCTTCGCCGCCAAATTTATGAACATCAAAGCCATGGCCAATTCTAATCATGATGCGTTCTCGCTGTGTTGTTTTTGGAGTAAAAAGTGGGCTAAATCTAAATCTTCTGGTGTGGTTATTTTTATATTATCGCTGCGCCCAGGCACTAACTTGACTGGTTTTTTCGCCCACTCAATAGCTGATGCCTCATCGGTGATTGCTACTTGCTGTGCCAATGCACCTTGTAGTGCGTTCGTTAAATCTGTGTATTTAAAAAATTGTGGCGTCAATGCCTGCCATAAGTCATCTCGTGGCACCGTTTGTTCACTGTGGGTATCACCACGCTTTATTGTGTCTTTGACCTTAGTCGCTAAAATGCCACCTTCATCAGCGCTTAGGCATTGCAGTATTAAGTGTTCGATATCAGTTGTATTAACTAACGGTCTAGCAGCATCATGCACTAACACCCAATCAGGTGGATCAGCATGCAAGGTTAATAACCCATTTAGTACTGAATCAGCACGCTCTTTACCACCACAGGCTCGAACGATTCGCTTGTCCATCTGGGGTATCTGTTCGTAAAAGGGGTCATCATCACTGACCACCACAATTATTTTATCGAGCTGTGAAAGCTTAGCCAACTTAGCTAATGTATGCTCTAAAATAGTTTTCCCGGCCAGAGTTATGTATTGTTTTGGCGCGCTATGTTTCATCCGACTACCTACACCAGCGGCAGGGACAATAGCAGCGATTGTATGTTTATTTTTCATTGAGTTGTTGTCCAGGTAACACACGTATAAATGTCTCACCTGGCTTGATCATTCCTAATTCGTTACGAGCGCGCTCTTCAACGCCTTCTTGACCTAATTTTAAGTCTTCAATATCAGCTTTAAGTACTTTATTGCGCTTTATTAAGTTGGCATTAGTGTCTTGGTGGGAAGTAACCGCTGATTTTAATCGACTATAATCTTGCACACCATTGTGACCAAACCACAATCGGTATTGTACAAACAACGCTAAACAAAGTAGCGCAAATTGAAACAGCCGCATTAAACACTCCTTGGTTGTTGCTTTATCAGTTTAAGTTAAAAATACACATTAGAAGACAACTGATGTTAAGTTTTACTGAACATGAGTGCGCTTTAAATTACGCCAGTTAATATTACTAGCTAGCAGCATTTCTCTCAACGACAGCACACGCGGAGCGCATCGCTTATTAAAACGCCACTGGTGGCCACAACAAGCAGCGCTCATCGTTGCTTTTGTTGGTTTTAATAGTAACGCAGTTTGCCCTTCAAGCGACCTACCTTGGCAATCAAACCAACCATGTTCATTACAATGAAGTTTATTGTCGCTTACTTGGTCGATACTGTCTATTGCTACCCGAGTTTGATTGGCGTTATCGAGTAATAACGGCACAATTAAGCCTAATTTTTTATAGCGGGAATAAAAATCGGCAAGATCATCTTGGCTAGGTGGTTTGGCCTTTTGTTTATCTAACCAACTACCATTTTGTGGATCAAGCACAAAAGGGACCTGACCATTCACCACACGAGTGGCTGCACGTTCAATATAGTAAGGTAAACTTTTTAATATCGCGCGTAGGCGCTGTTCACTAGGTTCGCTAACTAATCGAGTTATTTCACGAGCATAAAACGCATTGCATAGTTGAGCATACAACACACGTTGTGCATCAGATTGCCAAATATCAACTTGTTGATCAGGGTTACTCGCAGTCAACGCTTCTACTCAATACACCTAGGTGTTTATTTTATAGCATAGTATTGACCACTTTTTAAGCGTCTAAGCAGGCTTATTACCCAGCTTTGCATCACCGTTTTCTAAAAACTGCACAACAGCATCACGTTTTTTACCAAGTAATAAACTGCCGTCTGCTAAAAACATAAAGTTCTGCCAGTTACGTTTAAATACCGCAAAACTGGTTTCAATAATGTTATCTCGCGCCATACAAAAATACACAGTCGTATTTGCCTGCCAATCTAAGTGCGCTAAAATTTCTTCAGGTGGTAGCTCTGCCCCTTCTTCCCAGGCTGCTTCCCAGTGCACAGTTTGTGTAAAGCTTTCGTCTTTACCACACCAATCTGTTTTATCAAAAAAGTCTGGGTGGTCGTGCTCTCGGCTCACCATAGTGCTCCAAAGTACAGCGGCACGTTCATGACTCATAGGCTTAATTAAAGCAAGATCTTGCTCTGAAACAGGCGCATCTTGGTGGCGAAAAACCCACGCTTTTTTGTAATCATCTAACGGTATATAGTTCATAATAGTGGCAAATTAGTTAGCATTAAAAGTGCAAGCACAAATTATACAAGAGATCAAAACATGACTACAGCAATAAAACCACTTTCCCTCAAATCAGGCTTATACCAACACTACAAAGGTCCGCAATATAAAGTGCTCCATGTTGCCACCCACAGCGAGACGCAAGAACAACTGGTTATTTACCAAGCCCTCTATGGCGAATTTGGCATTTGGGCGCGTCCATTGAGTATGTTTTTAGAAACCGTGGAAAAAGACGGTCAAACTATCCCCCGCTTTGCTTACCTTGGCGATGCCGAATAGTTATGGCATCATGTTTAAAATCATTACTGCTCAGACCAGATAAGGTATTACCGTGCAATTTAATTCTACAGATAACTACATCGCAAGTAATTCGTTAAAACAAGCGGTTAATGCGGCTATTTTGCTGGAAAAGCCACTTTTGATTAAAGGCGAGCCCGGCACAGGTAAAACCATGTTGGCCGAAGAGCTGGCGAAAAGTTTAGATACCACACTGATACAGTGGCATATCAAATCGACCACCAAAGCACAGCAAGGCTTATACGAGTACGATGCGGTGTCACGCCTACGTGATAGCCAACTCGGTGATGAGCGTGTGCACGACATCGGCAATTACATTGTTAAAGGTAAGCTTTGGCAAGCCTTTACCTACGGCGAAGAGAATAATAAACGCCCAGTATTATTGATTGATGAAATAGACAAAGCCGACATTGAATTCCCGAACGATTTATTGCTTGAACTTGATAAAATGGAGTTTCATGTTTATGAAACCGGCGAGCGCGTAGTTGCTAAACAGCGCCCTATTGTGATCATCACCTCAAACAACGAAAAAGAACTGCCAGATGCATTTTTACGCCGCTGCTTTTTCCATTACATTGACTTTCCATCAAGTGACGAAATGCAGCAAATTGTCGACGTACATCACCCTCACGTTAAGCAAGATTTAGTACGCCAAGCGCTGGAAGTATTTTTTGGCCTACGCGAAGTTAACGGCATTAAGAAAAAACCTTCCACCAGCGAATTACTCGATTGGTTAAAGCTACTTATGGCCGAAGACATCGACGCAAAAACGCTGCACGACAAAAGCCAAAAAAGCGGCCTAATGCCAATGTTTGGCGCGCTTTTGAAGAATGAGCAAGACATCAGCCTAATCGAAAAACTTGCCTTTATGAGCCGCCGTTAACATGTTGATTGCGTTTTTCTTCAAACTGCGTGAATACCGACTACCTGTGAGCATGCGTGAGCTACTTGATTTAATCAATGCACTAAAAAAAGGCGCGGTATTTGCCGATGTTGACGGGTTTTACTATTTAGCCCGTACCATTATGGTAAAAGACGAAACCCATTTTGACCGTTTTGATAAAGCCTTTGCTGATTACTTTAGCGGCATTGCTGATTTCGATTTACTCGAAAGCCTAAAACAGCAATATGATTTACCTGATGACTGGCTGCGCAAAGAGTTTGAAAAACACCTAAGCGATGAAGAAAAAGCCCAACTCAAAGCCATGGGCGGCCTTGATGAACTAATGAAAACCCTGAAAGAGCGCCTTGAAGAACAACAAAAACGCCATGCTGGCGGGAGTAAATGGGTGGGCACGGGTGGTACATCACCTTTTGGTGCGTATGGTTATAACCCAGAAGGCGTGCGGATTGGTCAAGACGGTAATCGCAACCGCCGCGCGGTAAAAGTGTGGGATAAACGCGAATACCGAAATTTAGATTCAGATCGTGAAATAGGCTCGCGCACCATTAAACTCGCCCTTAAAAAACTACGTAAATTTGCCCGCACTGGCGCAAGTGACACGTTAGATTTAAACGAGACCATTCGCGCGACCGCCAAACAAGGCGGTATGCTGGATGTAAAAATGGCACCAGAGCGCCATAACGCGGTAAAAGTACTCATGTTGCTTGATATTGGTGGCTCAATGGATGATTACATTCACACCTGTGAAGAACTATTTAGCGCCGCCCACAGCGAGTTTAAACACTTAGAGTTTTATTACTTTCATAACTGTTTATACGAGCATGTTTGGCAAGATAACCAACGCCGCCACTCAAACGTCATCGACACCATGACGCTGATCAACAAGTTCACCAGCGACTATAAAGTAATATTTGTTGGCGACGCTACTATGGGCCCGTATGAAATCGCCTATCCCGGCGGCTCAGTAGAGCACTACAACGAAGAGCCCGGCAGTGCCTGGTTGCAGCGAGTCACCAATCACTTTGATAAAGTCGCGTGGCTCAACCCACAACCGGTTGAACACTGGCGTTACTATCAATCCATTGATTTTATAAAACAGTTGATGAATAACCGCATGTACCCACTGAGCTTGGATGGCATTAGTAATGCGATTAGAGAATTAACATAGATACGAGGTTATAGGGGCTAGGTACTAGAAATACCAACTCACAACTCAGCTATGTGGTTCAATGTCTCAGGGTGACGCTGCACTAGCTTTAGCAATGTTATCGCTTGACCATTCGGTGCGCTGCGGCCTTGCTCCCAGTTTTCAAGGGTTCTTGCTGATGTATGTAATAGGTTTGCAAACACGCCGCGCGACATATTAAACGTTTCGCGAATTTTAATGATTTCATCGGGTGAAATGGCAAGCTCGTCTATATCATTCACTGCATGTGTGCGTAATGTAAGCTTACCTTGTGAATGCGCCTTTGCATCAATAAGAGCTGTAGTTAATTCTGAAAATAAATCACGATTGCTCATTGCGCCACGCCTCCATAAAATCTTTTAACTGTTTCTTTTGATCTGCTGTTAAATCTATCATTCCATTAACTAAATATACGCAAATAGCGTACACTTTTCAAGTTAGCTATTATTGCTTTACCCTCGCTAACTTTACTCTTGCTAACTCTTGTAACTCGCTCACTTAATTAAACCAGCTTCCAACCTAAAAACACCAATGTAAAACCAACCAAATAAACCAAGCCAATCCAACTTAAAGTACGTACTAGTTTAGAGTGTTGAATACTGGGCTCTGAGCGCACTAGGCTGAAGTTTAGCCATGCAAATACCGGGGTGGTGACAAATGCAAGTGTCATGGCAAAGGTGAGCATGGGGCCGAGGGCTGATTTAAAAAACAAAATCACCGCCATGCCAGCGAGTGATTGCAGTATTAGCCAGGTGTTTAAGCTGTGTTTACTTTGCTTAAAGCCTAATAACTTGTGTGATTCGTTAAGTGTACGCGCGTAACCGTCTAGCACAGTTAAAGTAGTACCAAACATACATAAAAAGGCGATAACCGACACCAATGGCCTTGCCCACTCGCCGATTGTGAAGGCGTACATATCAATCAGCTGTTTTGCAAACGCCACGCCGCCTAGCTCTATAGTTGCGCTTTGTCCGTATTGCACTAACACACCGAGTGAAAAGAATACTAATGCCAGCCCTGCGGTTAACCAATAACCTAAATTAAAATCAAACAAACCTTGCGCTCGTGTTACCGTTTGTTGGCTTTGTTTTTCTTTTAGCCATAGCGAGCTTAAAGCTGAAATTTCAATGGGAGCAGGCATCCAGCCCATAAGTGCGACCATAAAACCCAGCATAGCAAGCTCATACGGTGAGGGGCCAACATAGCCTACAGGTGCCATTGGCCCATTACTAAATGCAATTATAAGGGCAATAACAGTAGCAAGGGTGAGTAAGCCCATAATCGCTTTAGCAACGTTATCGAGTGCTTTAAAATGCCCAAGCAATAAAATAACCAAACATACCGCTAAAATTAACCAACATAATAGCGTCACAGAAATACTCACTGGCAAAGCATAATGCAATAGGCTTGCGGTGAGTAATAACACGCCAGCGGTATTTACTATGGCAGCAATAATATTCAAACCAATAAAACTGTAAAAGAACCAAGGCCCTTTACTCTGATAGCCTTCAACTAAGCTTTTTTTAGTGGCTAGCGTGTACTCTATACCAAAGCGAAAAAACGGATATTTAAGAATATTTACCACCACAATTAGCCAAAATAGCTGCCAGCCAAAGATTGCCCCTGCTTGGGTTGATGCTACTAAATGAGAACCACCAATTGCCGCTGTAGCCATTAAAATGCCAGGGCCTAGTGCGTTTAAACGGGTTTGCCAAGTTGATACTGCTGATTGCATGTGTGTGCTTACTATATTGTTTTTATTAATAAGCAAGTTACAGCGTTTTACTAAGGATTGAAAGTGAGAAAATTAGTGGAAGATTAAACGGTTCGCTAGATCCTAGTTACCTAGAACCTAGCCCCTTTATTTTTAACGCAAGTCCATTTCTTGAACTTTTTCGTGAGCAATTTCAGGTGTGGTGCTCACTGGTTTTTCGTGTAGGTTCGCTTTAATTTGTCCTTTACGATGTTTTAGTGCCGCATCGAGTTTTTTAGCCGCGTTTTTAATTGCAGGATAAAGAACTTCATCTTCACCTTTTACTGATAAACGCGCGCCTTCATAAATAGTGCTAATTTCTGCTTGGAGCTTATGATGCTCTTTTGAAAGAATAATATCGAGTGCGATCAGAGATGGAAAATGGCTCGCAATTTTTGAAAACTTTTCGTTGATGTGTTCTCTAATAGAGTCAGTAACGTCAACATGGTGACCAGAAAGATTAATTTTCATAGGGTATCCTTTTTTTTGTTACCTCAACTCTAGTATTGGGGGCTATTTGAATTAACACAAGCAGAAAACTCAGAAATATGACATTTATTTGTTATTAAAGGTGATTAAGATCAATCCGAGGGCATTAAATATGCAAAACCCCGCATGATGCGGGGCTTTCAGCGCGATTGTTGATTTTGTATATTAAGTGTACGAACAACAGTAATCGGCAAAATCAGCCACTTTTACTTGGAAAGTAACGTTCGCATCAACGTTAAATGACTCACCTGCTGACATTGTTTTCCATTCACTCTCGCCTGGTAGTAAAACTTGCCACTGACCGCCATTGAGTTCCATTAATTCTTTTTTGCTAGTGGCGAATTCAAACTCACCCGCTTGCATAAAGCCTAATGTTTTGGTGCTGCCATCTGCAAAAATTACCGTACGGCTTGAAACTTTACCGTCAAAGTACACGTTTGCTGTTTTAACAACACTTACATTATCAAACTGAGACATCCTCACTCCTGTTTATTTAAGTTTATAATTTTAATTAATGACACAGTGCCTGATACGTCTAAGGCTTGCAAGTGCAGTGATGTGAAAAAAGTTCATTTGATTTCGGGCTTCGGGCTTCGGGCTTCGGGCTTCGGGCTTCGGGCTAACAGTGCAGGTCGTGCTCTAGCGCGTCGAGATTTAAAGGTTAAATAAGTGATTAAATCCCCAGTTATCTTTTAATAAACAGATTCAATCATAACTGCCTTGTCTCATATTAGCAGTAATTCCACTACCCAGAACGATTATAATGAAACCTAAAAAGACTAAAAAAGGCACTAAAAATCGAGGCTAAAGCACCCTCCTACGATTTTTCCTTGGCACTGTCCTCAAATTAAAAACTGACGGCTTATGACTGACAGCTGTGGTTCTGGCCTGGGCTCTGGCTGTTGGGTTTCGCTACGCTCTACCCAACCTACCAATAAAAAAGCCCGCACTGCGTTTAGTACAGTGCGGGCTTTTAAATTTTAATCGTTAAAGCTTAAAACAAGTCGTTTGCTTTGTTTACGATGTTTTCTACTGTAAAGCCAAAGTGTTCAAACAGCTCGTTAGCAGGTGCAGACTCACCAAAGGTGGTCATACCTACTACTGCGCCGTTTAGGCCTACGTATTTGTACCAGTAATCAGCAATACCCGCTTCGACTGCTACGCGGCGTGAAACTGCAGCTGGTAGTACACTTTCTTTATAGGCTGCGTCTTGTGCATCAAATACATCAGTAGATGGCATAGACACAACACGTACTTTCTTACCTTGCTTACGTAGTTCTGCCGCTGAGTCTTGCGCTAATTGCACCTCAGAGCCTGTGGCAATTAAGATAAGCTCTGGCTCGCCATCACAGCTAAGTACATAACCGCCTTTTTTCACGTCGCTTAATTGCTGCGCTGAACGAGCTTGTTGAGCAAGACCTTGACGCGTAAAAATAAGTGACGTTGGGCCGTCTTTACGTTCAATGGCTTGTTGCCACGCGATTGCAGACTCAACCTGATCACACGGGCGCCAGTTAACTAGGTTTGGCGTTAAACGCATGCTAGCAATTTGCTCTACTGGTTGGTGAGTTGGACCATCTTCACCTAAACCAATTGAATCGTGCGTGTATACAAAGATGCTTGGCACTTTCATTAATGCAGCCATACGTACAGCGTTACGTGCGTATTCCATAAACATTAAGAAAGTCGCACCGTAAGGAATAAAACCTTTATGCAGTGCAATACCATTCATAATCGCAGACATACCAAATTCACGTACACCGTAATAGATGTAGTTACCGCTAGCGTCATTTGCCTCAAGGCCTTTAGAGCCTTTCCAAATTGTTAAGTTTGAACCTGCTAAATCAGCAGAGCCGCCCATAAATTCAGGTAATAAAGGACCAAATGCATTGAGCGCATCTTGTGATGCTTTACGCGATGCTGGATTTGCTGGGTTTGCGTCAAGTTGCTCAATATACGCTTGTGATTTTTCAGCCCAATCAGCTGGTAGCTCACCACTTGTACGGCGTTTGAACTCTGCTGCTAGTTCTGGGTGTGCAGCTGCGTATGCGGCAAATTTTTCATCCCAATTAGCTTCTAGTTGCTTACCTTTTTCTTTGCCATCCCACTGACTGTAAATATCAGCTGGAATGTCAAATGCCTCACCAGTCCAACCAAGGAACTCACGTGCTGCTTTGATTTCGTCTTCACCTAGTGGTGCGCCGTGACAATCATGGCTACCCGATTTATTTGGTGAACCGTAACCAATCACAGTTTTACAACAAATTAGTGTTGGTTTGTCGGTGATGCTGCGTGCTTCTTCGATTGCGGTGCGAATTGCGTCTGAATCATGACCATCTACACCACTAATTACATGCCAGCCGTAGGCTTTAAAACGTGCTGGTGTATCATCGCTAAACCAACCTTCAACTTCACCATCGATTGAAATACCGTTGTCATCCCAAAATGCAACTAACTTACCAAGGCCTAATGTACCTGCAAGTGAACACGCTTCGTGAGAAATACCTTCCATTAGGCAACCATCGCCCAAGAACGTATAAGTATAGTGATCAACGATATCGTGACCTTCACGGTTAAATTGTGCCGCTAATGCTTTTTCAGCAATCGCCATACCTACCGCATTTGTGATCCCTTGACCTAATGGGCCCGTAGTAGTCTCAATACCGGGTGCATAACCATACTCCGGGTGTCCTGGTGTTTTTGAATGCATTTGACGGAAGTTTTTAATTTCCTCAATAGGCAAATCATAACCACTTAAATGCAAAAGAGAATAAATAAGCATTGAACCGTGGCCGTTTGAGAGTATAAATCGATCTCTGTCTACCCACTCTGGATTCGTTGGATTGTGATTTAGATAATCGCGCCATAGTACTTCTGCGATATCAGCCATGCCCATAGGGGCTCCAGGGTGGCCAGATTTGGCCTGTTGTACTGCGTCCATTGATAAGACGCGAATAGCATTTGCAAGTTCTTTGCGAGACGGCATGAATTCTCCTACCTTTAACTGTATTTGCGCTGGTTATTGTGTGTTTAACAAGAACACCCATTCTTACTTATTGTGGGGGCTGTGTGCAATTAAAAACCTGATTAAATTAGGCATTATGAATTTTTTTTAAGAACAAAATGTTATTAGTAATTTTATTTAGACGTCTAGGCGTAAAAAAACTATGCAAGTAACCTTGTTTTAGATAAAATACGCCCCTTAATTTTTTAGCGCTAATACCGACGTTTGTGAAGCGCAATATTTGTGAGCAGAAATACAATGGCAAAACATTTATTTACTTCTGAATCTGTTTCTGAAGGTCATCCGGATAAAATCGCCGATCAAATCTCTGATGCGGTACTTGATGCTATCCTAGAGCAAGACTCTCATGCCCGTGTTGCGTGCGAAACTTACGTAAAAACCGGTATGGTGATGGTTGGTGGTGAAATCACTACTAGCGCATGGGTTGATATTGAAGAGATCACCCGTAAAACAGTGCGTGAAATTGGCTACACGCATTCAGACATGGGTTTTGATGCAGACTCATGTGCAATTTTAAACACTATCGGTAAGCAATCACCTGACATTAACCAAGGTGTTGACCGTACTAGCCCAGAAGAGCAAGGCGCTGGCGACCAAGGCCTAATGTTTGGTTACGCATGTAACGAAACTGAAGTGCTAATGCCTGCACCAATCACTTATTCTCACCGTTTAGTACAGCGCCAAGCACAAGTACGTAAAAGCGGCGAGCTAAACTGGTTACGTCCAGATGCAAAATCACAGGTTACGTTTGCATACGAAAACGGCAAGCCAGTAGGCATTGATGCTGTGGTACTCTCTACTCAGCACAGTGAAGACATTTCACAAAAAGATTTAGTAGAAGCGGTGATGGAAACTATTATCAAGCCGGTACTACCTACTGAGTTAATTACTAGCGCAACTAAGTTCTTTATCAACCCGACTGGCCGTTTTGTAATTGGTGGACCTATGGGTGACTGTGGTTTAACTGGCCGTAAAATCATCGTTGATACTTATGGCGGCATGGCACGCCATGGTGGTGGTGCATTCTCTGGTAAAGATCCATCAAAAGTTGACCGTTCAGCTGCATACGCTGCACGTTACGTTGCTAAGAACGTAGTAGCGGCTGGTCTTGCTGATAAGTGTGAGCTACAAGTGTCTTACGCTATTGGTGTTGCAGAGCCTACGTCAATCAGTGTTGAAACGTTTGGTACAAGTAAGCTTGAAGAATCACGTTTAATCGAACTTATTCGTGAACATTTTGACTTACGCCCTTACGGCTTAATTCAAATGCTTGATCTTGAGCGTCCTATTTATCAACCAACTGCGGCTTATGGTCACTTTGGTCGCGATGAATTCCCATGGGAACGCACAGATAAAGCTGACGCACTTCGCGCCGCTGCTGGCCTTTAACTCCAGTCTTTGTTCGAATTAAAAAAAGCGCCGTTTGGCGCTTTTTTTATGCTTATAAATCGTGTTGTTGTGTCGCGAGTTTACCCCGTGCAATTAAATTAAAAAGTAATTTATTCACAAAGAGCTTAAGAGGCGCTGCGCTTTAGAGAAGTAATTATAAAAATAATAGCTAGAACTGACTCGGTGCTAAGATCTATTCGAAGCTCGCCTCACGAAGCCCGTAGCCGTTTTACCTAACTTCCTAACCTATCAATGTAAGTATTTTCTCATACCCTGCTACCCCCCAAACTACCATTAATATCAACAAGGCTAAACTAACAGCCGCAGAGGCAATATCTTTCGCGCGGCCAGATAAAACATGGTACTCAACCCCAACTCTATCGGTTAACGCTTCAATGGCTGAGTTAAGTAGCTCAACAACTAATAAAAATAAAAAGCTAACAACCAATATCGCCCAGTGTTGTGGTGATTGCGCGAACCAAAATGATAATGGCAATAACACAATCCCTAACGCCAATTCGGTTCGAAAAGCTGACTCTTCTTTAAACGCTGCTTTAAAGCCTTTAATAGAGCATTTAGTTGCTTTAATAATACGCCCAAGACCAATGCCGTTGGGCTTATTAATTAAGTTTATTTCTGGTTTATTCATTTTTTTATATCTTAAATTTGCGTAATCTAAACTTAACTTTCAAAAGTTGTTCAGAATCGAATAACAGCGATAAAGATCGATTTTACCGGTTTATTAATCATCAACAATAAAAAGCTTATTATTAATTCAATATAACCCGAACTCAATACAAAATACCTTAAGCACAATCACCTGCTTGGCTTATCTGTAGCGCAGGAGTGTATGCTTTCATATTGAGCTGTCGGCGTAACTCAAGTAACGTTTTTAGGGCGCTTTTTAACCCAACTTTATTACTTATCCAATGCGGGATTGCACCACCGGGATCGGCATAAACGTCATGCGTTAGAGTTAAACTGCGACCTTGCTCGGTGTTTTCCTCATTTAACAACCAACGGGCTTGTAAATCCTTTATTCTAATTACTGAGTTAACCTCTGCTTTATAATCAGGATAAGCTGTAATTATTAACTGTGTTTGAGAGGGGCTCAATCGTTGATAGCAAGAATAACTTACCATATCTCGATCTGTAACCGGCCACGGCGAATCAAGTTGCGTATATACTATTGTTTCTGAACTACTGAGCCGAGACAGCACTTCAACAAAGGTGACATTTTCTATCCATAACGGAGCTTGCTGCGTGTCACTCAATAGCGCCATAAAATCATCAGCACTACTGCCATGTACTGTGATGCTTCCACGCACTTCTAATATGCCGTTTTCATGCTTTTTATAGGAAATGCTAGCGCCATCTTGCTGCTTCCATAGCTGCCATTGTTTTTCCTGAGCTGGCGCAGTTAAACAATAAAAAGCAGTAATAAATAACAGTAATTTAGTTAGCATTCACATTCCTTTGCGTTGCTTATTACAAACGCTTATTGCCAATAAGGCTGAATTTTAAAGGACGCTTGACGGCTTTGCTCCATCGCTGCGACTAAAAACTCTGACTTTTTCTCAAGCCAGCGCTGAATTTTTGCAAGCTCTTCGTCGTCTTGTCCCGCACATAACTGCTTTAAGTATTCCAGCGTACTTAACTCATAAATCCCATGAGAAATGTCTAACCAAGGAATACGAAATTCACTGCGCTCTTCTTTATCGTACAACGCACCTAAACAATTACCGCTCAGTAGGCTATTTTCTAAACGAGCCCTAAGATTTAAGTACTCTTTAGAGCTAATAGCTTGTTGTTCTGGTAGCAATTGATGTAAGTCTTGCCAATCCTTATTGAATAATCGGCTTGCAATGTCAGCCACCGGCTGCTCCGCAGCTTGGTATTCAGCTTGACTCCAGCTTTTGCGCCATTGCTTATCAACAAGCCAAGTGGTTAAGGCTAATAATAGTCGGTTATAGCGTGCGGTATGAAATAGTTTATTAATATCGTCAATACTCGGCTGTAGCTCTTTTAAGTCATTTATAACTTGCGTGAGCTCAGGCGCACTGTTTATTTTTTTATAGTAAGCGTGGCGTTTTGAAGTATACGTTTTTAACTGAATAGCATTTTCTACCCAAGCAAGCTCACTTAACAGCCACTTTAGCTCCACACGCAAAGATTCTGTGGTGCTTTTATCAACGATGTCATCAAACAACCAAAATGTATGACGAATTAAGCTAATGCCATCCGTTACACGCTTAAGTGTTTTTAAGCTTGGTTTATTGAAATAACATTGCTCATGCTTTTGCACAAATCGAATGCCAAAGCCAATTGCAGCTATTAATGCTTGTTCTTGCGTTGGCTTTTTAGGCAATGATACAAAGCCTATAGATTTACTCGGCTTTAGCGGTTTTTCATCCGCTAAACGGTAGCCCCTTGCTGCCTTTGAATATAAACCTAAGCGAATATTATTTTGTGCTACTAATTTATCGGCTAAGGCAAAAAGTTCATCGCGGCTACCTTCCATCAACTCAATTTCAAGTTCACAGATTGGTTCCATTTGCCCTGATGCTGAAATTTCGCCTTTGTCTAAAACCACTTCAATTTTTGCACCGCTGTCGGTTTCAATTAACCAAGTACGGCGAATAAAGTTAGTACTGAAAATAGGATATAAGTTTGCTGCAATTGCACTCACTTGCATACCATGAGGCCAGATACTGCTATCAAAAGCGCTAATGTCTGGACGATTGCTCTCAAGTGGTAAGTTATATTCAGGGCGTTGATGTAATCCCCCCATCACTTCACCTGCAAGCTTAATTGTTTGCTCACATTGGCTATCAGAACAACGCGTTCTAAAACCAATATCAAGCGCTCTAAGCTCACGACTTGGCGTATCGTAGTATGCATTTTGCAAACTTCGAGAAGGCTTATTTGTAACGGTTTTTGCAAATTGAGTAATTAACGCGGGGATCAGTGGAACAACGGCATCTGACACCAAAAACTTCAGTTCTATCTCAGTATCCATTAGGCTTGAGGATTACCTTTAAAATAAATAAGAGCTCAAAATAAACAAAGCACAGCTGTAATGCAAATTTTTTAGTGAGATTTACCCACCTCCAATGTAAAGCGATTACAATATCAGCCTTGCTATTAGAGTGCTAAATCCATACTATCTCTATACTTATACGAATAAATTGCCGTAACAATCACGGTTACATTAACAGGGTAGATTGATGTTAAAACATTATTTATTAGCTTTATTACTAAGTGCGGTTGCTTTTATAAGCCACGCTGAAGAAGCCAATGCAGCAAGCGATGACAATACGGCTTATATTGTTGATAACCTATATACGTTTATGCATTCGGGTTCGAGTAAAAACTACCGAATTATTGGCTCAGTTGATGCGGGTACAAAGTTAACGCAGTTATCAGGGGAAGAAAATGGCTTTGTTAAAGTTATTGACGATAAAGAGCGTGAAGGCTGGGTTGAAGCTAAGTTTGTGTCAAAAGCAGCCGGCATACATCAACAGTACCGTACTTTGAGCGAAGACATGGCATCAATGCAAGAACAACTTCGCCAAGCACAAATTGAATTGCCACAGCTACAAGAACAAAACCAAACGCTGACTGATCAAAACACATTGTTATCAGAGCAAATCAGTAAACTTAAAAGCACCTTAAATGCTGAGCGTACGCAAAAGCAACAAGCAGGTGCCAAAGAGAAGCGCCAATTACTTACCTATGGTGGCGCAATTGCATTTATTGGCTTGTTCTTGGGTATTATTTTAACTATCGTATTATCGCGTCGTAAACGTTACGATGGCTGGGCATAAACCGTATAACGAAATAGTCCAGACTTATTAATCACTTAGTAAAAGCCGATACATAATCGGCTTTTCATACTCAAAGAAACTAACAATTTAATAAATGTATATTTTCGAACAACATAAAACTGCATTGTATTCAATAGTTCGTCATTATTACCCTTTCACACTTACCTGTTTTTTTATCCGTTAAATATTTACTAGAATATTACTTCATCTTTGTATAGTGTAACAAAATACTTGTCCCTAAATAGTGCAAGTAAAGGAGCATAAATTAGCAACACACATAAGGATATAAACGATGGAGCAACAACATACCGTCACTCAAGGCGAAACACTGCTACGCATAGCGCGCCAATATGGTTTTAGGACTTCAAAAAGCCTTTACCAGCACCCAATTAATGCTGAATTTAGAGCACTACGCCCCGATCCTAATCTGATTTTCCCGGGGGATATTATAAAGATCCCGCAAAAAACCGAAAAATTTATGCCACTAAAAACAGGTAGTAAAAACACATTTGTAGTTCGAAACGAAAAAGAATATTTTCGCTTAAAAGTAGCGTACGACGATGGCGATGATATTACCGGTAAACGTCTTGTACTCAATATAGGTGACCAAACTATTGATACCGTATTGCAAAGGGATGGACTTATCGAAGTAGAACTTAATAATAACGACGCCCTTACTGGCAGCGTCGATTTATATTTAAAAGCAGGCGACACCACGCCAACTAAAAGCTTTGCG
The DNA here is from genome assembly GCF_030408095.1 of Pseudoalteromonas sp. APC 3893. Taxonomy (NCBI): domain Bacteria; kingdom Pseudomonadati; phylum Pseudomonadota; class Gammaproteobacteria; order Alteromonadales; family Pseudoalteromonadaceae; genus Pseudoalteromonas; species Pseudoalteromonas sp. APC 3893. Next base: position 47,030 of record NZ_JASDCD010000007.1, on the reverse strand, counting down.
GTACAAGTAGGTAATCTAGATCCGATAGAGGCACTTTCAGGTGTGCAAGGCCGGTGTAATATGTTGGGGTTTAATTGCGGTAAAGTTGATGGCGTTAATGGCACAAAAACCAAAGCCGGGGTGAGGGAATTTCAACAAGCGCAAAAACTTCAGGTAGACGGCATTGCAGGGCCAGTTACTAAAAGCCGTCTTGTTTATGTTTATGGAGCTTAAGTTATGAGCCAAGCAATGCCCATGGCAGTCAATAAAGTTAACACACTGGTTATCAAAACAAATGTTGGTGCGTTACAAAAACGTATCATAGTTAAAGTGATTGGTGATGTAGCTATAAAAGCGCAGTTGTTTAGCCAAGGTAGCGCGGTTAACTTAGAGCAACAGGGCAATCAACAATACCACTTTAAAAACCTGTCTCAACAAGCGCTTTATACCTTAAAAGTAACTATAGCGGGCGAAGCAGAATTAACCCTTATTAACGAACAAAGCTTTTCAGATTATTTCGATCCTTTAAAAGTTCAGTCATTCAATATTGGTGAAAAAGGCGGGCCGCAATTACTCGAACATAAAATATTACCAAAAGGCCATATTGAAATAACCTTACTCGCAGAGCCCCCTAGTTTTGGCGTGTTCTTTGATGGCACGGGAAATAACCGCCTTAACGACATACAAGATTCAACCGACGGCAAAGAACCGACTAATGTGGTCAAGTTGTTTGAGTTATATCCCTTTCAAAAATATCAATCACGCTATTATGCAGAAGGTATTGGCACTAAAGCCCACGAAAGCGATTCAACCTTAGACATGGGCTTAGCGTTTAGTTTTGATGAGCGAATTAAAAGGTCTATAACATCGTTAAGCCGCTTTATACGTAGTAGTCATTTTCAGCATATCAAAATCATTTTTATTGACGTATTTGGTTTTAGTCGAGGCGCAGCGCAAGCACGGGCATTTGTTAATCAAGTGAATGCGATTTATAAAAATAATCCACACTATTGGGGCGGTATTAAACCTGTAATTCGCTTTGTTGGTTTATTTGATAGTGTTGCCTCTATTGGTGGCGATGGTGATAACAACCACAGTGAGTTTTATGCCAATGATGAGCTTGATTACCCCGTTAATTTAAACCTAGCCAGTAGTAGTGCGGGTTTTGTAATGCACTTGGCGGCGTTTGATGAAAAGCGTGATAAATTTCCACTTAGCTCATTACGCCCCCGTAATAAGCAGCTTTTAGCAAACCAGCGAGAAATAGAATTACCCGGTGTGCATTCAGATATTGGTGGCGGTTATGGCCCCGTAGAAACCACCATATTATACCCGTGGCAATATATTGCTGGGCAAGCCGGAGAACCAGAGCACGATAAAGAATTAGCGCAGCTTAAAAAGTCACTTGAGCAAAAATATTATTGGCCAACCATTAATATTGAGTTTAAAGCAAGTAGGCCAAGGATGAACAGAAAGCCAAAGCGAATTCGTAGAGAATCAGAAGATATAGTTTATACCGGCTATAAACCGTATTGGCGGCGCAATTTAAATAATACCTTACCCCATTATAGCCTAGCGCTAATGCATGAAACGGCGGTTAACCAAGGGGTGCCACTACAAAGCTTAACGGAGCTTGCTAACCGCAAACAGGCTGGCGGCCAAGCTTTACCTTATATTTTACCTAACGAGCTTAAAGCACTGGTTGATAGTGCCCGCAGCTTTGGCCCACAAAGTGATGCCTGGCAGGCTTTATATAAAGATTACATCCACCACAGTGTTAAATATTCAGCAACGATTGATGCGATTGCTCATGGCCCAGAAGAAGACGCTGAATTCACCACTAAAAACCAACAGCGCGAGCTTTTTTACAATCAGCCAGAACAAGCCCAAAAGAGTGAGCAATGGCAATCACAATTAATAAATGGATATAGATTATGGACAACCTCATAAAATCACTCATCACACTCACTTTTATATTATTTGTAATGGGTTGCTCGTCAACAGGTAAAATTGATTACATGGTCGCAGGTGTCGGCACCGAAAATGGCAATGCAATTTGGGGGCGTTCTGTGGTATTTGATGATGAATGGGGTATTCCTTCCGGTGCAATAGAATGTTGTTATGCACAAGCTGGTGGTACTGTAAGTGTATACGATCAAAAATTCCCAGAAAAAGTCGCGGTTGAATGGTTAGATAAGTCAGAAAATAGAATTTACTTTGGTGAAGTGGCAATAGATAAAAATGGTTATAGGTTAGCTAAAAATTTACCTGCTTATACATGGGTAAGTACAGGAGAAGTAGAAGAAAATATCAGGCCTTATTTAATTGTTGGCATGGGGGAAAGTGGCGAGATAAAAGTATGGTTATCAAATGCACGATCTGACAGAAATAGAACAGGCCGTGTATTACACGAGCTTGGCTCTGGGCAAGCGCAGTGGCGTGAGAATAAGTAGTAAAGCCACGACCCTAAGCTCATGTTCTATAAAGTATTCGCTGAGGAAGCCCGTAGCTCATGGCCCTGAAGAAGACGCTGAATTCACTACCCAAAACCAACAACGCGAGCTTTTTTACAATCAGCCAGAACACGCTGAAACAAGTGAGCAATGGCAATTACAATTAATAAATGGATACCCATTATGGACAAAATCTTAAAATTACTTCTTATTAGTCTGTTTGCTGTATTACTAAGCGCCTGTGCAACAACAGGTGAAATAGATTATATGGTTGTATCGGGTTCAACGGATGAAGGTAATGATATATTCGTGACTTTAATTAAGTTTGATGACCAGTGGGATGTACCCGCAGGAACTATGTCTTGTTGTCGAGCCACAGCGGGAGCTATGGTTGGAGTATATGATAGGGTATTCCCAGGAAAAGTCGCGGTTGAATGGTTAGATAAGTCAGAAAATAGACTTTACTTTGGTGAAGTTGCAATAGATAAAAAAGGCTATAAATTAGCAAATAAATTACCTCGATTTAGTTACCATACAGGCGAAGTAGAAACTGATATTTACCCATATTTAATAGTCGGTATGGGTGAATCAGGTGAGATAAAGGTTTGGATTTCAAATACACCATCCGCTGGATTTACTGGCCGTGTATTACACGAGCTTGGCTCAGGACAAGCCCAGTGGCGTGAGAATAACGAGTAATGCGATTGCTCATAGCCCAGAAGGTAAATTTACCACTAAAAACCAATAACGTGAGCTTTTTTATAACCAGCCAGCTCAAGCTGAGCCAAGCATACAATGGTAATCAGAACTAAAAATGGTTTAAATGAATGGTTCAAAAAAAGCTTAAGAGGCACTGAGCTTTATATAAAAAATTGAGCCGCGCGTTTAATAACATTCATGGCTAAAGCCATTTCTTACGTTGTGGGATTTGGCTTGGTTGAACGTTAATAATTACGCGGGGTAAACCCGCGCTTACTTCTGGTTGCGGCGAGATTAAGTATCTAGCCTCAGGCCTCTATCCTGTTTGATCTTTTCTATCACCATATAAGTGTGATGTGTGCCCACTCCTGGTATATCGACTAAATCGCCCAATACTTGGCGATACTCATCCATGTCAGACACCCGTATTTTTAAAAGATAATCATAGCCACCAGCAACCATATCGCACTCAACAACCTGATCTATTTTTAAGATATGTTCACGGAACACTTTAAACACAGCCGTATTAGATGTTACTAATGACACTTGCACATGCGCTAATAAGCTCTGATTAAGCTTTGCTTCGCTAAGCTTAGCAAAGTAGCCTTCTATATAACCTTCTTGCTCAAGTCGTTTTACGCGGTCAAGGCAAGGGCTAGGGCTTAAGTTAACCTGTTTTGCGAGGTTAACATTAGAAATTCTGCCATTTTTTTGCAGAACGTCTAAAATTGCTAAATCGATACGATCAAGCAGGCGTAATCTATTGGGACTTGTCATAACAGAATTTTATGCGGATAAGTTTAAGGTATGCCCTGTAAATTATCGTAAAACGCCAAATTTAACCAGCATATTCTGCTGGAATTTAATTAGAATGCACGCATTAAACAACATGATAATCGAGCAGCAAATTTTTTTCGCTGCAAGACTCCACACTTTTGAGGTTACTTATGTTATTCAACGGCGATTTGACTACAACGTGTCCAATTCGACAAAAAATCCGTGATTTTTACCGCATCGATGAAAATGCAGTAATTGATCATATTTTACCCCTTGCCGAAGTAGGTGTTAAAGCCCGTAGTCGTGCATGGGAACGTGCGCGTCAAATAGTTCACAATATTCGTAAAGATCAAGATGGTCAAAGCGGTGTTGATGCACTTTTAAATGAATTCTCACTTTCGAGTGAAGAAGGTGTGGTGCTAATGTGTTTGGCAGAAGCCTTGCTTCGCGTACCCGATAAAGAAACTCAAGAAACCCTTATCCGTGACAAATTAGCTAAAGGCGACTGGAGCTCACATTTAGGCAGCAGCGACTCTTTATTTGTTAATGCATCGTCTTGGGGTCTACTGGTTACCGGTAAAATGGTTAACTACACAGACAAAACCAAAGAACAGCAATTTGGTGTATTGAAAAAAACCATTGGTCGTTTAGGTGAGCCAGTAATTCGTAAATCTGTGAACTTTGCTATGAAGATCATGGGTAAGCAATTCGTTATGGGCCGCACCATTGACGAAGCGATTGAACGTGCAGCAGAAACCGAGCGTAAAGGCTATGTATATTCATACGATATGCTAGGTGAAGGCGCACGCACTATGAAAGATGCTGAGCGTTATTATCAAAGTTATTTAAATGCGATTCACTCGATTGGTAAAGCTGCAAATGGCCGTGGTCCAATTAAGAGCCCGGGTATTTCTGTAAAACTCTCAGCTATTCACCCACGCTATGAGTTCACTCATAAAGAACGCGTTATGGAAGAGATAGTTCCAAAACTTAAAGAGCTAGCGCTTGTTGCTAAAAGCTATGATATCGGCTTTACCGTTGATGCTGAAGAAGCTGATCGTTTAGATATTTCTCTCGATGTTATTGAAGCTGTATTTAGCGATGAAGATCTAGCAGGTTGGAATGGCTTTGGCTTAGCTGTACAGGCTTATCAAAAGCGTGCGATTTTTGTTATTGAATGGCTAACTGATCTTGCTACCCGTGTTGGTCGCAAATTAATGGTACGTTTAGTAAAAGGCGCATACTGGGATACAGAAATCAAAACCACTCAACAAGACGGTTTGGATCACTACCCTGTATTTACCCGTAAAGCAACGACTGACGTTTCCTATAAAGCGTGTGCAATTAAAATGCTTGAAGCCCGTGACGTGCTTTACCCACAATTTGCCACACATAACGCCTATACAGCAGCGACTATTTTAGAAGTTGCTAAAGGCGATCACGATGGATTTGAATTCCAACGTTTACACGGTATGGGCGAATCTTTATTTGACCAAATCGTAACGCAAGAAAAAATTCAATGCCGTGTTTATGCTCCTGTTGGTCAACACGAAGACTTACTTGCCTATTTAGTACGTCGTTTACTTGAAAATGGCGCTAACTCGTCATTTGTAAACGCCATTGTTGATACAACTCAGCCAGTAGAAGCATTACTGCCAGATCCTGTTGAAACACTGCAAGGCTTACGTAATAAATACAATACTCAAATCAAAATGCCAATTGATCTATATGGCGCAGAACGTGCTAATTCAAAAGGCATGGATTTAACAGACATTAACGTTATTACGCCATTTAAAGAAAACTTAGATTCGTGGTTTGAAGAACACCGTATTAGCGAAAGTGATGTTCCTGAAGGTGCTCTTGCGGTTAAAAATCCAGCCAATCACAAAGAAGTCATTGGTCATGTAAAACTGCAAAACAGCGATGAAATGCTCACTTTACTTGAAAACGCCGAAACTGCGTTTGAGTCTTGGTCGCAAACACCGGTTAAAGAGCGTGCTAATTTATTACGCCGTATTGCGGATATTTTAGAACGTCACCACGATGAGCTAGTGGCTATTTGTATTAAAGAAGCAGGTAAAATTGCTCAAGACGGTATTGACGAAGTGCGTGAAGCCGTTGATTTTTGCCGTTACTACGCAGCGCGTGCAGAAGAGCTTAGCGAAGATGAACGCTTTGAAGCGCGTGGTGTGATCTTATGTATCAGCCCTTGGAACTTCCCGCTTGCTATTTTCTTAGGTCAAGTCGCAGCTGCCATCGTGACCGGTAACACAGTCATCGCAAAACCTGCTGAACAAACAAGCTATATTGCGCTTCGCACCATTGAACTAATGCTCTCTGTTGGCCTTCCTGAGTATGTTGTGCAACCAGTTATTGCCCGCGGTAGTGAAGTCGGTAAAACAATCGTACCTGATGAGCGTATCCAAGCTGTTATGTTCACAGGTTCGACAGAAACAGGCACCATCATTTCACAAACATTAGCTGCACGTAACGATATTCAAGTACCGCTAATCGCAGAAACCGGTGGCCAAAACTGTATGATCGTTGATTCAACTGCACTTCCAGAGCAAGTGGTTGATGATGTAATTAGTTCAGGCTTCCAAAGTGCCGGTCAACGTTGTTCAGCACTTCGAGTATTATTTTTACAAGAAGACATTGCTGATGGCGTAATTGAGATGATCAAAGGTGCACTTAAAGAGTTGCACGTAGGCGATCCATCTTTGCTTTCGACTGATATTGGTCCGGTAATCGACGAAAAAGCGCTGAAAAGCTTAAACGACCATGTTGAGTACTTAAAAGGTAACGCGACACTGCATTATCAATGTGACATTCCTGATAACAGTGAAAATGGTGCTTATTTCTTTGCTCCTCGTTTATACGAAATCAAAGATTTATCAGTACTTAAACGTGAAGTATTTGGCCCATGTGTGCATATTATTCGCTTTAAAGGGACTGAGCTTGACAGTGTTATTGATCAAATCAATGGGACTGGCTTTGGCTTAACCATGGGCATTCACTCTCGTATCGAAGAGCGTTGTGAGTACCTAGCTAAGATGTCGCGTGCAGGTAACGTATACGTTAACCGTAACATGATTGGTGCAATCGTTGGTGTGCAACCTTTCGGTGGTCGTGGGTTATCAGGTACTGGTCCAAAAGCCGGTGGTCCTAACTACTTACAACGTTTAGTGAAAGAAAAAGCATCACCAGATAACGTGCAAATGACAAACCTAACTCCTGACGAGCTTGATTTACACCACTACTCGGGTGCAAACGAACAAGTTGATAAGTTAATGGCAAACTCACTACGCGATGAAAAAATCTGGCGCGCAACACCATTAAACGACCGTGTTTCGGCTGTACGTCAGTTACTCGCAAAAGTTGCTACCGTTGATATTATCGACGAGCTTGCCGACGATTTAGCATTAACACTTGCCGATGCGCGTGCTCAACTTAATCGCCTAGAAAAGCACATGCGTAAATTTACGACGTTGCCAGGACCTACGGGTGAATCAAACATTTTACACCTTGAAGCACGTGGCTGTGTAGTATGTTATGCAGATAAGAGTACATCATTTAACTTTTGGGCTATCTCAATCATCACAGCACTTGCTGCAGGTAATACTGTGATCACTGTAGCGTCTGAATTGTTTTATGATGAAGCCGTGGCGTTTAAAGATAAGTTTATTTCTACAGGTGTTGCAGAAGGTGTATTCCAAGTAGCTAAACCGAACCAGTTACAAGCTCTTTTAGCGCACCCTCATTTAGCAGGCGCTTTAGTTGCTGCGCGTTCGTCGCGTCTAGGTTACTTTAGCCAACAGCTAGCACAGCGCAAAGGCGCAATCTTGCCTGTAATAAGCTCTGAGTACTACGATACGCTTATCAAGCGCTTAGTAACTGAGAAAACTATCAGTATTGATACTACGGCCTCTGGTGGTAATACATCACTAATGACCTTGGTTGAAGATGACGAGTAAAGTTAACGACTAACTATTTAAGGGCGCTTTTAAGCGCCCTTTTTTTATTTTAACTAATTATTCCTAAAACGCTCCCTTCGTTCGTTTATAAATTTACAAAGCCATTAATCCGTCAGCTTTGTATATACCCAAGCCACCTCAAGATGCAGAATTCAGCGTTTCACAGGGGCTTAATATCAAGGCGTTACTTTGCAAGAATGGCAGTCCCTTTTAAGAAGTAACAACGATGAGAGTAAGTGCCTGTGAAACGCCCAAAGGGTTGGTTTAAAAGCGATTTATACTGCGTTATTGATTTTAACAATAGAACCACTATTACTTGCAATCAATGCCTTGCCTAAATCGCTTTTAACTCCAACTGAAACTCGCATCTTGAGGTGGTTTGGGTATACAACAACAACGAAGGGAATACGATGAACAACAACAAATCTTACAACAAACATCTTATTGCACTGGCAGTGAGCAGCGCATTATTCAGTTTCAATGCAATAGCAGCCGAGCAAAGTACAGAGCAAAGTGCTCAATCCAACACCCAGCAAAAAAAACTACTCGACCTTGAACGCATCGTAGTGACAGGTAGCGGTGGGCGCGGGCAAACTAAGCTTGAATCTTCGGTATCTATCACCACCCTAGACAGTGAGCAACTCGCCCGTGAAGCGCCACTTGGCACAGCAGACTTACTTGAATCAGTGCCTGGTTTTTGGGTTGAAGACTCAGGCGGTGAAACCAATAATAACGTCGCGCCAAGAGGCCTGCGTGGCGGTGAAGGGTTTCGTTATATTGGGGTTGAAGAAGATGGTCTCCCCGTCGTTTATGATGGCGTGTGGGTCGATTTCTATCAGCGTCAAGATATAACTATCGAACACATGGAAGCCGTGCGCGGTGGCACATCTGGCCTACTCACCACCAACGGCCCAGCTGCTTTAGTTAACTTTATTACTCGTAAACCCGATGATGTGGAAGAAGCCACGATTCGCCTGACCACTGCCGATTATGGTATATATCGCAGCGAATTTTTCTACGGTACACCAATCAGTGATGACTGGAAAATGTCATTAGGTGGCTTTTATCGCCGTTCTGATGGCGTAAGAGACACCGAATTCACCGCCGATCATGGGGGCCAATTACGACTCAGCCTAGTGCGCGAATTTGATAAAGGACAACTGACTCTCTCCGCTAAGCACCTTAATGATCACACTACCTTTTTTGTGCCTATTCCATTGCAAGATCAAGACAACCCAAAAGGAATACCCGGCGTTGATCCCCAACATGGCACCCTAATTGGTAATGGTCAGCGTTTGCTAAACTATCTACAAGAAGACGGCAGTTACCATACTCGTGACCTAAAAGACGGCCAACACACTAAGTTTAGTACCTTAGGTTACAACTTAGATTGGGAGCTTAACGATCGCTGGTTATTAAATACAGCTGGTCGCTACTCAAGCTTTGAAAACGACATGTACATTTTGCTTAACTTTGATAACTCAACTTTAGTCAATGCCAACGATCGATTGGGCCAACAAGACGTACTGTCTATGCTTGATCAATTTGCGGATGACGGCGCAGTGGCCGCTCAGTATCGTTATGTTGATAACGGTGAAATGCTCAGCGATCTAAATAACTTAAACGGCAATGGCTTAGTCACCACCAGCTACCCACTGTATTCACGCTATGACGCAGAACAGTTTGTAAATAAGCTTAATTTTACTTACGAAGGCGATAAACACACCCTTACCATGGGTTGGTTATTTGCTTATGTTGATGCCGATTCATTACCAGTGGATAAGTGGGAGTCGCAATTTTTAACCGAAGTTAAAGATAACGCCCGCTTGCTTGATATTGTCGCCGTAGATAACAACCAACAAGTTGTTGGTCAGCTCACTGATAACGGCTCAACGGGTTATGCGCCTGGCTGGGGGCAAGCAACAGCGTTTGGTACTAGCACCTCTAATTCATTATTTATCAATGAACAGTTCCAAGCCACTGACAACCTTCGTATTGATGGTGGTATTCGGGTTGAATGGCTAGAACTTGAGAGTACAGCATCGGGCACTGAGTTTGCAAAACCCGTCGATGGCGCATTTGATGCCGATGGCAATGACATTGATAACAACCTAGCGAATAACTACGTTGATACGACCTCAACAAAATACTTATCTAAAAAACGCAGTGAAACCGAAACCGCTTGGACTGTTGGTTTTAATTATACTTTTTCAGACGATGTTTCAATGTTTGGCCGCTACGCTGATGCCTTTGAAATGCCACGCTTAATGAGCTATGGACAAAATATTCATGCCGGCATTGATGCCGACTTTAATGACAGCGTAAACCTAACCTTTAGTGAGTTGGGGGCCCGCTATTCTGGCGATACATTAGGCTCATCAGTGACATTATTTAGAACTAAATTTAATGACTTGGTTGAGCGAAACTTTACTGGCAGTAATGGAGAAGTGGCTAATCAAACAATAGATACAGTAACAGATGGGATTGAATTTGAAGCCGTTTGGCAGGCCCTTGAGGATCTGCAATTTGAACTGACAGGAGTTTTACAAGATCCAAAAATGGAAGGCTTCACCGGCGCATTTTCGCACTGGGAAGGTAAACAAGTTAAACGTACCCCTAAAGTACAATTTCGATTAACGCCTACTTACTATTTTGATGACGGTGATATCTACCTAACTGTGCACCATTTAGGTGAACGTTACTCTGATGGCGAGAACAAATTTGAGCTACCCGCCTATACCACATTCGATATGGGTGTAAATTATCGCTTTAATGACAGCGTTGCCTTGCATGTTAAGGCCACAAATATCAGCGATGAACTTGGCCTAACCGAAGGTAATCCACGAGCAATTAACGACGTGCAAGCTGGTTATGATTATTACTATGCTCGGCCTATTTTAGGGCGCACGATAAGTGCCTCTTTAACCCTTAATTTTTAACGTCCCCTTGCTAATTTGCGCTATGCCCAGTGCTAATTAGTTTACTCAAGCCCGCATTTGCGGGCTTTTCTTAGGATTTTACAATGAATAGACACGCTTTATGTAAATACCTGCGCAGCTGCTTTTTTGTATTTACTGTTTTACTTGCACCATTTTATGCTGCTGCAAATATCATCCCAAAGCCAACAAATATGGCACTCGGAGAAGGCCACTTTAGCCTAACGCATCACAGTCAAATTAGTTATAACCATAATACGGCTAAGCCTGTGGCAGAACAGTTAGCTCGCTTTTTACGCGCTCCTACAGGGTATCAATTACCGGTTACGCAAGCTAATAACACGATTAAACAAACTATTGCCTTCAAAATAGTGGATTTACCGCTAAACAAAGAAAGCTATCAATTAATCGTAAAACAAGACTTTATCGAAGTAAAAGCACGCACTGCAACGGGATTATTTTGGGCGATGCAGTCACTACGGCAATTACTACCCAACGAAATAGAGTCTCGTATGCCAATCAATCGCCAGAGCTGGCTTATCCCTAGTGTAGAGATAGAAGATCAGCCTCGTTTTTCTTATCGCGGTATGCATTTGGATGTCAGCCGTCACTTTTTTGATGTCGCTTTTGTTAAACGCTACATCGACTGGCTAGCCATGCATAAATTAAATACTTTTCAATGGCACTTAACAGACGATCAAGGATGGCGTATTGCAATAGACGCCTACCCCAAATTAACTAAAATCGGTGGCACTCGCCCACACACAGTTGTAGGCCATACATACGATTATAAACCGCTGTTTGATAACCAACCGGTATCAGGCTTTTACACTAAAGCACAAATTAAAGAAGTGATTGAATATGCCAGAGCACGCCATATTGAAGTGATCCCTGAGATTGATATTCCAGGCCACAGCAGTGCAATTCTTGCTGCTTACCCTGAACTTTCATGTCATCAACAACCCGTTTCTGTGCAACCGCAGTTTGGTATTTTTGAAGATGTACTTTGCCCGCGAGAAGATGTATTTGAGTTTCTTGCACAAGTGTATAAAGAAGTGGCCGAGTTATTTCCTAGCCAATACATTCATATTGGCGGCGATGAGGTGATCAAAAAACAATGGCTTGCAAGTCCAATTGTGAAGCAGCTAATGCAACAACATAATCTATCAACCCCTGAACAAGTGCAAAGCTACTTTATCAAACGGGTGGCTAAAATTGTCCAAGGGCTAGATAAAAAAGTAATCGGCTGGGATGAAATTCTTGAAGGTGGTGTCGCTGATGATGCTTTGATCATGTCATGGCGCGGCACCGAAGGTGGAATAGAAGCCGCTAAGATGGGCCATCAAGTAATTATGAGCCCCTATCAATATATTTATTTTGATGCTTATCAATCGCGAAATCTCGACGAACCCAAAGCGATTCATGGCTTAACCAGGTTAAAAGATGTCTATCAATACGACCCTCAACCTAGTCACTTAACTGATCAGCAACAGAGGTATATTATTGGCGCACAAGGCGCTTTATGGACCGAGTACATTAAAACCCCACGCCACGCCGAATATATGCTGTTTCCGCGCTTAAGTGCTTTAGCTGAAACCTTATGGTCAAATAAGGCGAATAAATCGTGGTCTGATTATAGTCAGCATCGCTTGCCTAATTTACTAAAGCGCTATCAGCAAATGCAGATAAATACTGCCAATAGTAGCTATAAACCGATTATCAGCAGTGAAGTTAAAGATAATGAGTTAGTAGCAAAAATCACCACAGATATTGCGGGTCCGACGATTTACTACACCTTGGATGGTAGTGAGCCAACATTAAAGTCAGCACAATATCAGCAACCCATTGCTATTACTAAGCACAGTCAATTACGCGCTCGCAGCTATATCGATTCACAAGCTCAGCTTGTCGGTGATGCCCGTCTTACGTTATCGCCACATTTAGCTATTGGCAAAAAAATAACATTAAAAAACCCCGCCGCTGGTGACTCAGCTGTAAAATTACAAGACGGAAAATTCGCCTATGACCAACTTTATAGCGCTGATGATTATGCCATTTTTTACCACAGCGACCTTGATGCAGTAATTGATTTTGACACCCCAACGTTAATCAAACAAGTAAGCTTAGGCTATAACAGTGGTCGTCATCGTCAATTGCACCCGCCAACAAAAATACAAGTATTAGGTTCAGATGATCAGCAAAATTGGCAAAACCTAGCAACCATTACACAACCACAAGGCCCTATGTCTGTGCTGTCATTTGCCCCGATTAAAGTGCGATACTTAAAAGTAATAGCCATTAACGCTAAGCAATCTGACGATATCCAAATTCCCAAACTGCCCCTGTATATTGATGAAATTGCCGTATACTAAAACCGCCCAAAGCCCTAGTACTAAATACGTATTTAGGGCTTTTTTTCATTTTTCTTTCCCAAATAGCTTGCTGATTACGTTTATAGCATTGGAGTCAACTTGCAGTAATAGCTCTACCGACAACAACAATACTCAGGAGCCACTATGTTTGTCACAAAGCAAAAATTAACTAGCGCACTTTCAGTGTTAGCCTTACTCACTGCCAGCCAATTTAGCAATGCCCAACCAAATCCAGATAACCTAGCATTAAAATGGCAGGTTCTTGATCATGGTATTGGCGAAAATATATTTAAGGGCAGTTTAACAATTACTAATAATGGCATAGAGCCGCTTGGAGAAACGGGCTGGGCTTTATATTTTAGTTCAGTGCGGCCCCCTGCAAGTGTGTTGCCAAGTTCAGATGCAAATGGTGATTTTGCTCGCCAACATATTGCGGCGCAGCATTTAAGCCTAGATAATGCCGACGTGGCAAAAAGCGGAGATTACTTTGTATTAAAACCGGTAGCAGGATTTGCACCTATACAACCAGGAGAATCTCGTGAAATAGAAATTATCGCGCAATATTGGCAAATGCTGAAAAATGACTCTCCATCTGGCTTTCATATTAGTTATGATGGCCAAGCCCCACAAGCCGTATTAGTAGAAGTAAATATGGATCCGGGCGATCCTAAACAAACGACACAAACCGCAAACGACAACATGCCAGTGCAAACCACTGCATTACGGTTTAGTGAAAACAACGCCCCACTAGCAAACTTAACATTGCAAAACCAGCTGGTGCCAAAACCACACTCAGTTGTTACCACTGAGAATGAATTTTTAACCCTGATGAGTCAGCTAACCAGTATTACGGCACCGGCAAGCTTAACCAAAGAGGCCGCTTATTTACAAACTGCGCTAAGCGATTTACTCAGTGGTAGCTTTACTATTAATAGCAATCAACAAAACGGTCCAAATCAGATCACCCTTCTTATTGATAGTAATCTAGACACCAATCAAGATGGCCAAGCAGACGCCAGCGGTTATAAGCTCGAAGTTGATGCTTATGCTGGTATAAAAATTACCGGTACTGATGCCCAAGGGGTATTTTATGGTATTCAAACTTTGCGCCAAATGATCCCAACATCGATATACAAAAATGCCCGCAATTCAGCAACCTTGGCCGACAACGTTGTGCTACCGGCGAGTGTTATTGTGGATGCTCCTCGATTTGCTTATCGCGGAATGATGCTGGATGTAGCGCGTAACTTTCAGTCTAAAGAGACCATATTTAAATTGCTCGATTTAATGGCCTTTTATAAGCTCAACAAGTTCGAAATTAACTTAGCAAATGATGAAGGGTGGCGTTTAGAGATCCCTGGCATTCCTGAACTAACCGAGTTTGGCGCTAAACGAGGTTATGACCTCAACGAAGATACAATGCTGCATACCTTTATGGGTGCCGCTAATGAATTTGATTCAGGTGATGGTATAGAAAATAAGCCAGCAAATAGCACAGAGGCCAATTTAGGTATTACCCCTAACTTTCAAGGTTTTGAAATTGCGCAACAAAACTTTTTAGGCAAAGGATGGGGGTATTATACAGTTAATGACTTCAAGGAAATCTTACAATATGGCGCAGACCGACATATTGATGTGATCATCGAGTATGATTTCCCGGCCCATGCAAGAGCTGCAATAAAAGCGATGGAGTATCGTTACAACAAATACAAAGATACCGATCCGTTAGAGGCAAATAAGTTTCGCTTAATAGATCCACTTGATCAATCACAATATTACACACCGCAATTCTATAATGATAACTTTGTAAACCCAGCCTTAGAAAGTACTTTTGCCTTTTTAGACCATGTTTTAGCGCAAACTAAAGCCATTTATGATGCAGTGCCTGATGCTAAACTTACCCGTTTACATGGCGGAGGCGATGAACTTCCTCACTTAGGTCCTAATGAATGGTGGGCACAATCTCCTGCGGTACAACTAAACCCTGCAACTGCAGGAAAAACCGATGCTGAGCTATTCGATTACTTTTTCTTACGTTGGAAACAAATCGTCAATCAACACGGGTTTGATATGGCCACTTGGGGTGATGTACTTTCGCACAATGGCACCGGTGAAGTTAACTATGGCGAAATATACCCAATTTTTTGGAACAATGTATGGGGTTGGGGCAACGAGCATCAAGCCTATAAATTTGCTAACCAAGGCTATCAAGTGGTGCTCTCCCATGCCACTAATATGTACTTAGATTTAGCTTATAACAAACACCCTGACGAAATTGGCTACCACTGGGCGGGCTATACAGATACTAAGAAAACATTCGAATACCGTCCTTTCAATATTTACGCTAATGCTGAAACCGATAAACTAGGTAACCCAGTTCCTTGGAATCCTAATTGGGTTCTACTCAATGAAACTGGAAAACAAAATATCCAAGGCATACAAGCGCAGCTATTTGGTGAAAACCAGAAATCACCAGAAATACTAGATTATATGACTTTTCCAAAATTACTTGGTGCGGCCGAACGTGCTTGGGTGCAAGAGATGCCAGCTGAAGGCCTTGCCACAGAGCAAGCTTGGCATACTTTTACCAATACCTTAGGGCAATACGCTCTACCACTATTGGACTATTACCAAGTGGTCGATACTCATGCTCAAATGCCACAGCAGGTTGGAGTAAATTATCGAGTTCCATTACCTGGGGGAAAAATTGAAGGCGGACAATTAATCGTTAATACTCGATTTGTTGGCATGGGTACTGAGTACTCAACGGATCAAGGTGTTACATGGCATTGTTATCTAGGTCCTGTGACTTTGGCTACAACGACAAGTGTACAACTGAGAACCGTAACTGATTCAGGCAAAGTCAGTCGTATCGCAAAAATTAACTAGCTTAGGAGATAGCGTGAGCTGTCTATTTAGTCACTCACGCTACATTATAAATGGAAGAATAGGATGCGTAGCTATGCCACCTTTATTATCATTTAAACGAAAAAGAGCAGCAAACGAAGAGCCAACTGTATTGCAGGCTGATGTTATTCGCCGTCAACAAGTGGAACAATTGTTTTTGCAGCAGCAACAAAAATTGGTGCGTCATATTATGGCCAAAGGGCTTGATAAGCGCGAAGCGGAAGATATTGCCCAAGAAGCATTTGTGAAACTGTTAGGTCTTGAGCAAACACAAGTCTGTAATTATGTTGCGGCCTATTTATATAAAATAGCGACCAATTTAACTATTGATAAATTGCGTCGCAAAGCCCGTAGCCCATTTGATGATTATGCTCATGATAGCGAGCAGGCGAGTCAGCCTAACAGCAGCGCTAACCCAGAAAAAAGTCATCATCAGCAAGAGCTATTAAAAGAAATGGAGAAGTCTCTGGCCAGTTTGCCAGATAAATGTCGACTCGCATTTTTGCTTTATAAAATACGTGGCCAAAGCTATGAAGAGATTGCTTTGACCTTACAAGTTTCACCCAGTATGGTACGAAAATATGTGCTTCGTGCAGTTCGTCATTGCTATCAGCAGTTACAACATGAGCTTTGATCATGAGTTTTAAGGATATTAGCATGAACCCAACCCCTGATGATTTATCGGCTATTGAAGAGCAAGCAGCAGACTGGCTGCTATTCCTTCAAGAGCAGCAACTATCGCTGAGCAACAGTGAGAGTTATCCAGCGCAGCTCAATGAGTGGTTAGCACAAAGCAAGCTACACAGCGATACTTTTGAAAAAATGCAGCAGCTTTGGCACATTTCTACGCAATTAGACACTGACTATGTCGAGCAACAACTCGCGCAATTACCTGAGTCAGATAGCATCAACAAGCAAACCACACAGCGCTCTAAAATCGGCTATTTTGCCCTTGCTGCTGCGTTTTTTTTATTAAGCTTTACCGTTTACCTTAATGTTGAACAACCTAGTAAACAAACGGCTACGGTAGCCAAGAGTAGTAAAGTAACAAGCGACGTACAAAACCAATTTTATCGCACTCATATCAATGAACATCGTACTATCACTTTAGCCGATAACAGCCAAGTTGATTTAGGCGCTAACAGTCAATTAGCGGTGCGTTATAGTGATACCTTTCGAGAGCTGACCTTATACCAAGGCGAAGCGCTTTTTAGCGTCAGCAAAGATAAACAACGTCCATTTATTGTTCGCCATCAGCACAATCAGGTTGAAGCATTAGGTACTGTATTTAATGTACGCGCTAACCCCGCATCGATCCGTGTTGATGTACTTGAAGGCACTGTAGCTGTTGCAGCAGAGCAGCCAGTTAAGTTAACCCAAGGACAAGCTGCTGAAGTAACCAGTACAGGGATGATCAGCCGAAGCAAAGCACAAGGAGATAAACTGACTATGGCGTGGCAGCAAGGCCGTTTAGTTTATCAAAATGCACGTTTAGGCGATGTACTCAATGATGTGGCTCGTTACAGTGAATTAAAAGTAACCTTGAGCAATAAGCAACTGGCTCAGCTAACTTATAACGGGACTTTACTAACCAGTGAAATTGACTCTTGGCTCAATAGCCTAGATAAAATATACCCAATAAAAGTTAGCCAGCAGGGAGGCGTTTTCACCCTAACGGCTAACTAAACTGAATTCTGGCTAGCTAGATTAGCTAAAAGTGGCATGGCATACGCGAGCTAAAAATGGTACAAAGTTTGGACAATAATAAAAACATTGAATCAAACTATGTTATTAAGGTTATTAACCAAGCCACTGCCTTGGTTAATATTATTTAGTAGCTATGCACATGCTACGAGCTATTATCAATTTAATTTACCTGAGGCAACTTTGCAGCAGCGTTTACTTGATGTTGCAACGCAAAGTGGTTGGCAACTCAGTGCCGCAGCGTTACCTGAGCAAGCGTTATTAACCCCATTACAAGGACGCTTTAGTTTAGAGGAACTACTGAATAAAAGCTTTGAAAGTAGTCAGTATCAATTTCATTTAGACCCACAGCAACAACGAATTTTTGTAACATTCGCTATGCCTGAAAAAAAACATGATTTTGAGCGAATCATTGTAACGGGTGTCAGTGGTAAAACCCGTAATATTTTAAACTCTTCCATTTCAATTACTCAGTTGTCTACTCAACAGCTTGAGCAACACACTCCCTACTCTAGCGCCGAAATTCTAAAGGAGGTTACCGGCTTTTGGGTTGAAGATTCCGGCGGTGAAACCAATAATAATGTATCGCCACGGGGACTTAGAGGCGGTGAAGGGTTTCGTTTTATTAGTTTAATGGAAAATGGATTACCTATTACTTACGATGGTATTTGGAGTGACTTTTTTTTACGTCCTGATCTCACTCACCAAACAATTGAGGCTGTACGTGGCGGTAGTAGCGGTATTTTTACCCTTAATGGCCCAGCGGCCATGGTTAACTATATTACCCGGCGAGGTTCTGATCTCCCTTTTAATTTAGTTAAATTTAGCCACGCTCTTAATTATGATTACAGCAGATTAGACGCCCTATTTAGCGGCCCAATTAATGAAGAGCTTTTTTATAGTCTTGGTGGTTTTTATCGTACCTCCAATGGCATTCGCGAGCCCGGTTTTAATAGCGACTTGGGTGGCCAGTTTAGTGCGAAATTAAGCTGGATAAGGGATGATTTTGAGTTAGACCTAAGCTTTAAACATCTAAACGATAAAACCAGTTTTTATGCGCCCTTAGTCATGCAAAACTATAACAACATTAAGGAGCTGCCCAGTCTCCCTTATGATTACGGCACCTTACTGAGTGATGACTTGCAATATTTAGACTTTCACACCCCAGAAGGGCAAATAAAACGGGATTTAGAAGACGCGCAGCAAAGCTTAATGAACAGCTATACAGTGCAATTTAAAGGTATTTTATCAAAGCAGTGGCATATCAATAACAATGCACGATATGCAAACCTTAGTAACCAGTTTTATACCTTAATGAATTTAGGCAACGAGACTATTATTGATGCTAGTTCGCGCTTAGCCGCAGATGATGTAAATACATTCATCAATGATTTTTCCAAGTCTAATGTGCAAGCAAAATATCTGCGCAGTGCTGATAACACACTGATCCAAGACCCGTCTTTGCTCAATGGCAATGGCCTTATCACGTCGAGCTACCCTTTGTATTCTCGCTATAAGCAACAGCAATTTATTAATCATTTTAATGTCAATTATTACCAACCGCAGTGGTCACTCAGGCTAGGCCATATGTATGCGCATAATGACTTTAGTTCATTACCACTGGATCAGTGGCTTGGGCAAATACTGACCGATGTACAACATCAACCACAGCGCCTTGATATTGTACTGGTAGATGAACAGGATAATATTGTCGCAAACTTTACCGAGCAGGGCTTTTTATCTTACGCGGGACCTGTGTATTTAACTGGCCAAGGAAAGTTACGTTCGCATTCATTGTACGCAAGCCTTGATTGGCAAGTATCCGATAAGCTTAAGTTTGATTTTGCCCTCAGAAATGAACAACTCAGATTAACCAGTAGTACACAGCAAGGCAAAATTGGCCAAACAAGCACAGCCAAAGACTATTACTCACATTACTCTGCAAATAGCTCATTTACTGATTCTTTTAATCAAAACGCTGTCAGTCTTGGTGCTAACTATCAAATTAATGAACAACTGGCGGTATTTACTCGCTACGCAGATGCGTTTGAAATGCCCCGTTTAATTAGCTTTGGCAATGCCCGTGGTTGGGAAAAAGATACAGAACAACGGGATACACAAGGCTTCGGCCAACCGATAAGCTTAACCTTAACAGAGGTTGGTTTGCGCTATCATGCAATGCACTGGCAATTTAGTGGCACTTTGTTTGATACTAATTTTGATCCGCTTCCCTTTACCGTCTATCGCGGGGCTGCAAGCACTCAACAAGCGGTGTTGATCAACACGCAGACCCAAGGGCTAGAGTTTGAATACGACTATCAATTTAATCAAGCTTGGCAATTTAAGGCCATAGGTGTATGGCAAGATGCTGGCTTCTATGGCATTCCAACGCAATTACCGCAAAGCGAATTTAATGGGAATCAGATAACTCGGACACCGGAGCTGCAACTACGCCTGACGCCCAAATACCAAGCAGAGCCTATAACCGTCGCCGTTACTTGGTCTTATGTGGGTGAACGCTATTCAGATATTGCCAATCAATTTGCACTCCCTGCCTACCAAAGCTGGGATCTGTTTGCAGAGTTTATATTTACTGAGCAACTAAGCGCACAACTACAGGTAAAAAACCTAACTAATACGCTGGGTTTAACGGAAGGAAATCCAAGGGATGATCTAACTCATCAAGAGCCATTATTTTATGGCCGACCAATATTTGGCCGAACCATAAAATTAGCTTTAAGTTACCGGTTTTAGTTACTCTGGCCAGTCTTGTAGGGCTTTTAGGCTAAATTCATAACCATCAAAGCTCAATACACTTTGCTCAGGCGTAATTTCTAACACTTCAAAATCACCGAAGCGATCGCCTTCATACAACTCTCGATTGTTTAGCTTTATCCAGCGCTTTTCTACCGAAGAAGAATATATATGTGCTTGATATTTAATGCTCGGCAAAATAGCCAATAAACCATCGGGCAGAAGCTCAACAGGCTGCGCATAAGATGAGTTTTTAGTCCCTTGCGTTACTTGATGTGTTTGCGTTTGCTCTGTGTCTTTGATTGCACGAGCAAACGCATTTTTTAGCTCACTTGGCACAGAATCTAATTCATCATCACTCACAGTGGCAGGCTTTTTCACGGTGTTAGGTTCACCAATTGGCTTACCAAGCACTTTATACTTACTTAAATCCACATTACTTGAACTCGTATTAGCTGCTTGCTGAGTAAATTGTGGCGGTTGATTCGCCATCGCTTGGTACTGTGGCGCGGGTGCATTATAAACTTGTTGATAGCCATTCGGCGTTTGTATAAGCACTGGTTGATTCTGCGGGTAAGTAGGTACTGAGTTAACAGGTACTTGAACCCATTGATATTGCTGAGCAGATTGCAGGCTACCTTGAGGCATTACTTGCGCCGCAGCTTGGTTAAGCAGCGATGCACCCCCTGCTTGAGAAGGTGTTGTACTCTCTTGTACAGGTTTTTCCACAACAGTGGCTGTTACTTGCTCTACTTTGGGTTTTGCTTCTTTTTCTTGCTGCTTAGGTTCTGCTACTTGAGCATCATTGAATTGTATAGTGTCAGTTTGTAGCCACTTTCCAATCATAAAACCAGCAACTAAAGTTAGCCCTAAAGCGAACACTACACCGAGCGATAGCGCAATAAAACGGTAGCGTTTTAGCTCTTGTTGTTGCTTAAGCTGCTGAGCACTTTGATCATAAGCAGATGCTTCATCATGATGTTCTGATTGTTTTAACGCATCTAATAAATACGACATAATTTACCACTACTAAAAAATAAACGACAAGCCAATACCCATACCAAGCACAGCAAGAAAACCTAAAGGTAGTAACCAATAAATAGAGTTTTGTTCAGTCTTTAACTCACTTTTAATGGCGCTAGGGGGTAATGCTTCCTCTGCTGAGCGCATGACTATATCGCTGTCTATCACCATGAGCTGCTTTGAAAACGCGCCCATTAAACAACGCTCACATAATAGGTTCACTAATCGAGGAATACCTTGGGTCGCAACATACACTGTTTTTATTGCATCAGGTGAAAACAACGCCCGTTCACAACCAGCTACATATAAACGGTGCTTAATATAGGCAATAGTTTGCCCCTCAGTAAGCGGTAACAAGTGGTATCGCGCAGTGATCCGCTGCGCTAATTGACGCAACTCATTGCGCTTGAGCAACGCTTGTAATTCAGGCTGACCCACCAGTACAATTTGCAGTAACTTTTTATGATCCGTTTCTATATTGGTAAGGAGCCTGAGCTGCTCAAGCACATCAGGTGATAATAACTGTGCTTCATCAATTAACAAAATAGTATGGCCACCTGCTTGATGGTTCGCTTCTAAATGTTTTTTGATGGCATCAGTTAAGGTTTTTAAGGTGGCATTTTGCTCATCATAATCAATGGCAAACTCATCACAAATGCTAGCCAATAACTCTAGCTGCGACAAAGCAGGATTATGGATCAAAGCCACTTGGGTATTTTCTGGCAGTTGCTCTTGCAAGCTACGGGTAAGGGTAGTTTTTCCTGTGCCCACTTCACCTGTTAACAACACAAAGCCACCCGCTTCACCTAAACCATAGGTTAAGTGAGCCAAAGCCTCTTTATGGCGTTCGCTTAAAAACAAATACTGTGGGTTTGGCGCGATTGAAAATGGTTTTTCCGACAAGCCAAAATAGCTTAAATACACCCTGAATTTCCTTACTGAGTAAATCAGCGCCTATAATGGCAAAAAAATGCACTAAGTGAAAACCTTGTTAGCGTTTTATTGGTTAAATAACGTAAAATAGTTTGAACAGTTAATTTTTAGGTGAGTTATGCAAGTTTATTTGGTCGGTGGTGCAGTACGAGATGAGCTTCTTGGACGCAAAATAAAAGAGCGTGATTACGTTGTTGTGGGAGCGACCCCTGAGCAACTTTTGCAACTAGGATATCAACAAGTCGGAAAAGACTTTCCAGTATTTCTGCACCCAAAAAGCAAAGAGGAATATGCCCTTGCCCGCACGGAGCGTAAACAGGGCCAAGGATATACAGGATTTATCTGTGAATTTTCTGCCGATGTAACGCTAGAAGACGATCTGCGCCGTCGTGATTTAACTGTTAATGCCATCGCTAAAGCAGATGACGGCAGCTTAGTTGACCCTTACGGTGGCAAGCAAGATTTAGATAACCGTATTTTACGCCATGTCTCCGAAGCTTTTAGTGAAGACCCGCTGCGTATCTTACGTGTTGCACGATTTGCTGCACGCTACCACTATTTAGGCTTTACCATTGCCGATGAAACTCAGTTATTATTAACTCAAATGATTAACCGTGGCGAACTAAATACGTTGACCGCTGAGCGTATTTGGCTTGAATGTGAAAAATCACTCGATGATGGTGCGTTTGCTGAGTTTTTAAATGTTCTCGCACAACTGGGAGCCCTCAACACAATTAGCCCTGCCCTAGCAAATAACTGGAACAATAAATTATACCAACAATTAAAAAATCGATATGCATACGCACAAAGCCAAGAAATAACGGATAAGTCACTGTTGTTTGCACAAGCTACTAGCTCATTAACCGCCGATGACATTAAAGCCATAAGCGAATCGATTCGCTTACCTAATGATGTACGCGATTTGGCATTACAACTCAATGCCCATCAAGCAACTTTAACGAGCAAAATACTCAGCGCTGAGCAATTACTTACTTGTTGTAATCAACTTGATTTGTGGCGCCGCCCAGAGCGATTTACAGGATTGCTTTTAGCTTTAGAGGTTGCCAATTGTGGCGTTTTCAATAATAAGCAAAAGTTAATAAGAGCGACCGATGCAGCCAAAACGATCAACCCACAGCAATTTATTGCCCAAGGTGTGCAAGGAGCACAAATAAAAACCGCGCTAGAGAACGCGCGGCTTGAAATGTTCAACGATTATTTTAACTAACGTAAATGCTGGCTAACTATTCTTCGTAGCGGACAAAACGCAAGTAAACATTTGAGGCTTTAGCATGCAAGCTGTTAAGGCCTCTATCGAAAGTATATACCCAAGCAAAACTTGGATCCGTCACGTTTGATGTATTTGTCCAATAGTTGTCGTTTTTACTACCAATAAAAACGTCTTCATTAATACTTGGCGTTACACATTTATGCTCTAAAATACTTGCCAGCTCTTTAATATTTGGCACTTGCCAATCATCATAATTACCGGTGCGGTCATTAACTGATGCTCTAAGCGCTTCTTGCCAAGTCGTTTTAATTGCGCTGTTTGTGCAGCGAGTGGTATCTGCATCAAAGCTTTGTCCATAACTACAGGTTTGCCACATCAAACCCGTAACACTATCACTGACTGTCCCATCAGTATTCAGTGTAAAACGGGTACTTGGTGTGGTTTCGCTAATCGAATCATAACAGGTCTTAGCTGCTAAGATTGAAGGTGTAAATAATAGCGTTAGTACTAATAAAGCTTTCATTGCGTGCCCCCCGCTGTTCTCACTAATCGTACAAATGCAGTTTTACTTTTTGGATAAGCTAAATCGTTACCATTACTCATGTCGATAATATAAGCCTGCGACAAACTCGTACCATCAGCTGCGGTTTGCGATGTCCAATAAGGTAAGTAAGGCGCCTGAGTAAAGGTATTTTGGCTGGGTGTATTAGGGAAATAGTCATCATCTAACAGTAATGATTGCCCTTGTTTACCATAATCTAAT
This sequence comes from Pseudoalteromonas sp. APC 3893, assembly GCF_030408095.1. Classification (NCBI taxonomy): domain Bacteria; kingdom Pseudomonadati; phylum Pseudomonadota; class Gammaproteobacteria; order Alteromonadales; family Pseudoalteromonadaceae; genus Pseudoalteromonas; species Pseudoalteromonas sp. APC 3893. Next base: position 22,525 of record NZ_JASDCD010000007.1, on the reverse strand, counting down.
AATGTCATTAATTCTGTATAAGTTGGCACTCGCCAATTAGTACCACCGCAATAATCAAGTCCATTTACGGCATCAACATAAGCTTGCAAACCGCAATTAGATGTACTTGGGCAAGTGCTATTAGCAGCCCCTAAGCTACTCCCTGTTTGTACGCCGTTATTATCGTTTAAATACCAAGTATAATGATTTTGACCTTCTCTTAACTGAGTATTTGGCACCGTCCCTGTATTTGGCGCTTTCACTTCCCAAATTAAGCCCGTGACATTATCGCGAACACAGCTATAGTCAGATTCAGTGTCAGGCAATTCATCAGCAAATTCATTAAGTTTAGTAAAATCGAAGGCATGTTCACCTGCCCCTACTTTATCTATATGTGTAGTAACCACACTATCACGGCCAACTGCCGCATCTTGACGTGGGAAATCAGGGCTAGTACAAGCAACTTCTTGCGTATGGTTGTAGCACTTACCCATACCCGAGTCATTAATCAACCCAAGCGGTTTAGACTCGACAGTAATATTCACAGCGTCAGTATCAGTACGTCCTTTGCTATCGGTCACAGTAACTTCAAAAGTTAACGTATTGATTGCGTCAGTATTGGGGGCAGTGAAAGAAACAATGCATTGCCGTTGATTAGCTAAGGTTGCATTACCAGTCAGTTGTTGCCAATAGCATGAGAAGGTATCAGTGACTGTTTCACTTGAGGTCGCATCAAGGGTAACCTGTTCCACTTCAATAACGGTTTGATCAGCGCCTGCATTTGCAATGACAACTTCATCCGTTTTATTAAGAATATGTGTATATTGTGTGCTGTCTTCACCACCTTCATCATCAACAACGGTGAGCTGCCAAACTAAAGTGGTGTTTACATCGAGTAAGGGGTGAGTAAAGCTAATGGTGTCATTGCTAGCGCTATCAATAACCATGGTTGGTCCAGAAAGCTGTAGCCAGCTGTAGCTATTGATTGCCCCGTTTTCATCAGGGTCTAAGGATGTTTGGGCGCTCAAAGTAATGGTATCGTTATAATCTGATGGCAATTCAGTGGGAGCTGTCTGCATTACTATGGCTTCAGGGAGTTGATTATTTGACGCTATTGAAATTATAACATCATCACTAACTAAAGTGCCGTCAGTGGTCTGATAATTAACACGTAATACAAGCTCGCTGTCTGCCTTAATATCTGGAGCTATGAGTGTTTGTTCAGCGCCGTCAGCGGGTAAGCCGTCTATACTAGGGCCGCTAACTCGTTGCCAGGTAAATGTACCATCGGCTGGCGAGCCTAATGCCGTAACTGTAAATTCATTTTTTTCAATGACTTGTTGATCTACTCCAGCATTTACTGAAGTGGCAACTTCAGGGTTATCATTACCGCCCCCTGAACCACCACACGCACTTAACAAAGAAATAATCGGTAATATAACGAAAAGCACTCTCATGCACTGCTTCCTCATCTACATTAAAAAATTTTGCAGCACAAATACTTAACGCTACATTCTTAAGCTAGATAACAAGCAACAACAGTGCCAATTGTATAAGTAGTGTTAAAGGTAACTATCTTGATGAATACGTACAAAAAGTTTAGTGCCTACTTTACTGTAGTCTATTTTATATTCGCGGCCATCTAAGGCCTGGATAAACAGCAAACGTTTTTCTTCACCAAATACATCTACTGAACCTATATAAACTATTTCTAGGTATCGTTCTTTTGCCTCACGACGGTTTTTTGGCAATTCTTCTTTAAATGGCTCTAAACCATGTTGTGTTACTTTAATCTTAGGGTGAGTTTCAGAGTTTACGATCACTAAATCGAGTTTTTTTTCTTTGTGGATAATCGTATTTCTTCCACTTTTTATAAATGATCTTTCTTGACTCATCGCTTTATCCTACTAACGTCTACTTAGGCGCTTTTAGCCCTTTAATTGAGATTGAATAAACTGCTTGGGATTTTTTCGCCACCTATTAAGGTTATGACTAAAATCCCAAATACTTCGATCTAATACACTCGCAGGTAACAGCAAGTCATACCCTGTTAATTGCTGCAAATGCCGCATTCTATTTGCGAACATTGCAATTAGTCCATTAAAGTTGTGACCATTCAAAGAGGTATAAAAACTATCTTCTACCAACCATTCTGATGGGCAATTACCATTTTTGCAATGTTTTTGAACAACCTGCATAAATAAATGTCGCTGTTCTATCAATAATTTACCCGCAAGCCTTGGTGAAATATGCATTAAAAACTCATCGCGGTCATTAAGCATAATACCGACGGCATTTAACTCAAGGTACTCAACTCCGTGCTCAACTTTAGGAATGCCACTATGGTGCACATTTTCTCTATTGAGAGACCAAAAACCATACTTATGATGGTAAGTAAGTAGTTGTTCAGAAATAATTAAACTATAGAATGGTTCTTGCGTCTTTAAAAAGCCGACAAATACAGCGGCTAAACATAAACTAACTAAAAATATCTCGATAATACTAATTGCTCCAGGCCGCAGCTGGTTAAATAACATAATAAAGACAACACCAAACGCCCCTACAAGTAGAGTTTCAATGCCGTGTGAAGCACCTTGCGCTCTGAGTTTTAAAAGTAAGTTTGACTGTTCAACCATGACGATAAAATACCATATACAAAACAAACATAATTATAGCCCATATTATTAATTTGCGAATTTTCATGCAATACGGACAGCCAGTTTTAAATTTCATAGCATACATTTCTCTTTACAAAACAGGGACAAGTAACAAATTAACCTATATTTACGCCAAACTGACATATTTATGAGATACGCGACAACTTTTTCACGAGGTTATTTTGTACACTATAGCTAATTAATCTTCCGGTATAACTCAGATGTATTCAAAGCAATCAGGCAAGGCGCTATTTCCGTTTATTATTACCCTACTCTTAGGGTTATGTGTTTATCTTTATTTACCTAATAGCCAAGGCGAGCAATTAGGCTACACTCCTACTGCTACACAGGTAACAGCACATACTGTTGCAAGTGAAGAAAATGCTGTTTTGATTGAGGCTATCGGGAGTGCTCGAGCTAATCAAGCTATATATATCAAAAGCGCGCAAAGTGACTATGTGACTGACATTTTCTTTAATGATGGCGACTTAGTGAGTAAGGGTCAAAAGCTAGTACAACTACAATCTCAACAAGAACAACTAACCGTTGAAGAGCTGGCAATTAATTTACGTGAAGAAAAACGTCAACTAGAACGTTTAACTGAGTTATCACGCTCTCAAGCAACCGCAAAATCATTATTAGAAGAACAACTTTCTCGTGTTGATGCAACACAAGCGCAGCTAGAAAATGCTAAAACCAAATTAGCTGAAATGACTATCAAAGCACCTTTTTCAGGTATTTTAGGTAAACGTCAAATATCCATCGGTGCTTATGTTAGTAATAGCACAATCATTACCAGTTTAGATGATATAAGTATTATCAAAGTTGACTTTAAAGTCCCTGAGAAATACCTAGCGCAGTTAAATGTAGGTATGAAGGTCATGACACAAAACGATGCCTACCCAGAAAAGACATTTACCGGCAAAGTAACTCATGTTAGCGCACGAATAGATGCGGTTACTCGCAGTGTTGAGGTAACGGCTAGCTTTTCTAACAAATCAGGCCTTTTACGCCCAGGTATGTTATTAAACACCGCGCTACAACTTAGCTCTAATCAAGCGATGATGGTGCCTGAAAAAGCAGTTATTCCGCAACAAGATAAACACTATGTTTTCCAAATTGAAGATGGTGTAGCAACAAAGGTTGAAGTGCATGTTGCAGGTCGTCATAACGGCTGGGTGGCAATAGATCAAGGGATCAGCAATGGTCAACAAGTTGTGACTGAAGGAATTATTAAAATTCGTTCAGGCAGTAAAGTAACAGTGAAGGGGTAACCTGTGAAAATTACTGATACTAGTGTTAAACGTCCCGTTTTTGCAATTGTAATAAACTTACTGCTACTAACTTTTGGTTTAGTGGCTTTTTCGATGTTACCACTGCGCGAATACCCAGATATTGAGTCCCCTATAGTGAGTGTAAGCACTGACTACACAGGTGCTTCAGCTGAGATCATAGAAACCAAAATCACCCAAGTATTAGAAAATCGAATTTCGGGGATTGAAGGCATAAAGAGTATAAACTCATCAAGTAGGAATGGCCGCTCTAATATTACCATTGAGTTTAATATTAGCCGTGATATTGATGCTGCCTCAAACGATGTACGTGAACGTGTTGCCCGTGCACTGGATAGCTTGCCCGAACAAGTTCGACCACCGGAAGTATCTAAATCAAACAGCGATGAAAGCCCAATAGCCTGGTTTTTACTCAACAGCGACACCATGGACTCACTGCAACTATCTGATTACGCGCAACGTTTCATTGTCGACCGCTTAGCGGTAGTTGATGGTGTCTCTAATGTGCGGGTAGGTGGTGAACGTAAATATGCAATGAAAATTTGGCTTAACCGCCAAGCTATGGCTGCGCGTGGTATTACCTCAAGCGATATTGAAAACACCCTGCGTACAGAAAATGTTGAGCTACCAGCTGGTGAAATTGAATCTATTGACCGTGACTTTACGGTACGTACTGCTCGTAGTTATAAAGAACAACGTGATTTTCAAAATCTGGTAATCAAACGCGGCGACGATGGCTATTTAGTTCGCCTTGGGGAAGTCGCTGATGTCCGTCTTGAAGCAGCTGACGATGAAAGTCTATTCCGTGGCAACGGTCGCAACATGGTAGGGCTTGGTATTGTAAAACAAGCAAAAGCGAATACGCTGACGGTTGTTGATAATGCTCGTGCAGAGCTTGAAAAAATCAAACGTAACTTGCCTGAAGGCACCACTATTCAAGATAGTTATGACTCATCGATATTTATTAAAGAATCAATAAACGAAGTTTACAGTACCTTAGCTATTTCAATGGCCTTAGTGGTATTAATTATCTTTTTATTCTTAGGAAATATTCGTGCTACCTTGATCCCGGCAGTAACAGTACCGGTCGCGTTAGTGGGTAGCTTTATGTTCTTACTCGCAATGGGTTATTCAATTAACTTATTAACGCTGTTGGCGCTCGTGTTAGCTATTGGTTTAGTGGTCGATGATGCCATTGTAATGTTAGAAAACATTCACCGCCGTATCGAATTAGGTGAGCCAGCCTTACTTGCCGCTTATCGCGGAGCCCGTGAAGTTGGTTTTGCAATTATTGCGACCACCTTGGTATTAATTTCGGTCTTTGTACCTTTAGTCTTTATGGATGGTCGTATTGGTGCATTATTTACTGAGTTTGCGATGGCAGTTAGCGCTGCGGTATTTTTCTCAAGTATTACGGCTTTAACTCTCTCCCCAGCCTTGTGCTCAAAAGTACTAAAACACTCAGATAAACCAAGTAAGTTTAACCAAGGGATGGACCGTTTATTCAGTAAAATTGAGCAAGGCTATCAAAACTCGCTGCGCTCAAATATGACCCGTTCAGGCGGCCTGACTTTAACTTTATTACTTGCTGGTTTTGCTAGTTATTTATTGTTCCAGCAAATACCATCAGAACTAACCCCTAAAGAAGACCGTGGTACATTCTTTATAATGATGAGCCCTCCTGAAGGCGCAAGCTATGAAAATAACGCCGAAAACATGGCGAAGATTGAAGAACGCTTAATGCCCTACTCTGAATCGGGAGAGCTTAGCCGGGTTTTAATTCGCGTTCCTGGTTGGGGCGGTAGTGGCGGTGTTGCGATTGTTGGCATGGCTGATTGGGATGAGCGTAAACGTTCAACCTGGGAAGTAATGGATGAAATCAGCGGTAAAATGACCGAAGTCACCGATGTACGTGCCTTTGCTATTATGCGACGCGGTATTGGCGGTGGTGGCTCCTCTCGACCCATTGAATTTGTTCTACAAGGCAACGACTACGATCAACTTGCTGATTGGCGCGACCGTATTATTGAACGCGCTGAGAAAAATCCAGGACTAGTACGCATTGATCATGATTATAAAGAAACGTTTCCACAATTCTTAATTAGTATTGATAAGAATAAAGCTGCCGATTTAGGTGTATCTGTATCGGATGTTGGCCGTACTCTTGAAACAATGCTGGGACAACGTCGTGTTACCACCTTTATCGACCGTGGTGAAGAGTACGACGTAATATTGAAAGGGACTAAGTCTGACTTTACAGATCCAACCGATATTTCAAACATTTACCTAAAGTCACGTAGTGGCGAATTAGTCCCTTTGGATAGCTTAATTAGACTAAAAGAAGAAGCTACCGCATCAAGGTTAAATCGTTATAACCGTATGCGTGCTATTACATTGAGTGCCAACCTTGCCGATGGTTATACACTTGAACAAGCACTTAACTTTTTAAATAAAGTCGCAGCCGAAGAAAATGATATTGATGGCGCGGTAGATTATAAAGGTGAATCACAGTTATTTTACGAAGGTGCATCAGCCATGACCTATGTGTTTATTTTAGCACTGACGGTGACCTTTTTAGTGTTAGCTGCTCAATTTGAAAGCTTTGTACATCCTTTTGTTATAATGCTTACTGTACCGCTAGGACTCATGGGTGCCATGTTTGGCTTATGGGCGGCAGGTCTCACGCTTAATATTTACAGCCAAATAGGCATTGTAATGCTCATTGGCTTAAGTGCGAAAAATGGTATTTTAATTGTTGAATTTACCAACCAACTGCGTGATAAAGGTGTCGAATTTAGTGAAGCAATTATACAAGCAGCAAGCCAGCGTCTTCGCCCTATAATTATGACTTCATTAACCACGGTAATGAGTGCAGTGCCACTAGTACTTGCATCAGGCCCAGGCGCTGAAAGCCGTATGGTAATTGGTGTGGTTGTATTTACTGGGGTAATTGTAGCCACAGTACTTACCCTATTTGTTGTTCCAGCAGCATATTATGCATTAGCTCGTAATACGCAATCACCTGAGTTTTTACAGCAAAAACTTAACCAACAAGAAGCAGAAAAACCACTCAAAGAAGAACTTTAAGCGATATTCAGCGCTGATACAATCATATATCAGCGCTTCTCTTTTGTTTTCAAGAAATAAAAACCCACCTTACTCGTCCTTCTGATAGGCTGGGCATATTCGCTATTTAACGTTTTATGGAGTAAGTAATGAGCAAAATAATTGAAACAGCGACATTTGGCGGCGGTTGTTTTTGGTGTATTGATGCTGCATTTAGGCGCGTGGAAGGTGTTACTCATGTAAGCTCAGGCTACACAGGGGGCGAAACTGGTGAACCAACCTACCAACAGATATGTACAGGCCTAACAGGGCACGTTGAAGTGGTAAATATTGAATTTGATCGCTCTCAGATAAGCTATGAGCGCTTATTAGCTATGTTTTTCACCTTGCATGACGCAACTCAATTAAACCGCCAAGGTAACGATGTTGGCACACAATATCGCAGTGTGGTGTATTACCACAATAATGAGCAGCGTATCCAAACCATAGATTACATTACTAAACTACAAAACCAAATACGTGAAGAAATAGTCACTGAGGTAAGCCCTGCAACTACTTTCTACCCAGCTGAGCAATATCATCAAGACTACTATGAGCAAAACCCAGAACAAGGTTATTGCAGCATATTAATTGCCCCCAAGTTACAACGTTTTGAAAAAGACTATAAACAGTTTTTAAAAGACTAAATGATTGCACTTAATACTTGAATTCAAGTTAAATAAAAAAAGTCCGTTGTGGATTAATCCATAACGGGCTTTTTATTTAGAGGCTGTGATTAGCCAAAGTTCAGTCCACTAAATGTACTTAGAACTGATAACTTGCACCGACAAAAAACTGTCGCCCTGCGGCATTGTAACCAAGTAATTCACCGTTAGCGGCAAACCCAGTACCTGCCGTAAAGTATTCTTTATCTGTAATATTCTCAATTCGAGCCTGAAATGATAACTCATCCAGTAATTGATAATTTGCAGCTATATTGAACACTGTATAAGCTGCCAATTCAGTCTCATAATAAGCAATTGATGGACGCGAAGAGCGGTATTGCATTGCGATATTAGCGTCAAAATCGCCCCAGTTTTTGCCAAGGGTATAATTAAATGTTTCAGATGGTCTGCGCGGTAAATCTGTATTAGTTGTTTCATCTTTAGCGTCTAAGAAGCTTAAGTTGATGTTATGTTGAAATCCAAAACCTTCAAAATCAGCTGATAACTCAATACCTTGCATAGATACTTTATCAATATTAGTTGCTATATACTTACCGGTGTCTGCATCATATTTATTGTCGATTAAGTTATCGATCTTATTGTCAAAAATAGCAATATCATAACGACCCCATTGCGTATCTATAGTAACGCCAAATTCATTATTAACTGACTCTTCAGGTTTAATATCATTGTTTGGTAAATACCATGGGCTATCAGTGACAAATGCATTAATCAGAGATGGCGCTCTAAAAGCCGTACCATGACTTAAACGTAACGTAACATACTGGTTTGCTTTATAGCCTAAAGCTGTTGTATAGGTGTTTGCACGGCCATGAAAGTCGTAATTATCGGTTCTGACTACTGCATTACCCAACCAAGTTTCATCATCGTAAAATACACCTACAAAGAGAGCATTGTTATCGCGCTCTTGTTCAGATGATGTAGCTGAAGATTCAGACAAGTCTTCGTTTAAAAAATTAACGCCACCGGTAAGCTCTACGGTGTCTGTTAGGGCATACAAACCACTGTATTCAAACTCAACACGTTCAGTACTATAAATTTGTTCTACATCTGTGCCTGTTTGAATATTTTCTTCTTGTGAAATACTCACTGAGGCACTTTGGGTATAAATAGCTGAGCTTTGGTTCCAACCTAGTTGTGCAGTGTAGTTCTCAAAATCATAGGCATCATTACCAAAAGCGTTATCATACTCGCCTTGGCCTTCGCTATACTGACTTAGTACACTAAATTCACCTGCACTTTCAGTTCGATAAGCTAAGTTAAAGCCTATATTTTTATTAGTATAGCCGTCGTCATCATGATCTTTAGTGACTGGTAGTGATGGATCTTTACCTGTTACATCATAGCCATCGGTATCTTCATAACCTAAGTTGTAATTAAAAGTAACGGCGTCTTTTACAACCCCACCCGCTAGTTGATAGTTTTCATAACTATCACTACCCAATGTCGCAGATAGCGTATTTCGGCTAGCCTTACGAGTTATAATATTAATAACACCAGCAATTGCATCTGAGCCATAAATAGCAGCTCTAGCCCCTTTAACTATCTCTACTCGTTCAATGCTGTTTACAGGTATATTGGTCAACGACACACTACCAGAGCTTGCGTCACTGACTCTTACGCCATCAACTAACACTAAGGTATATTTAGCACTCGCACCACGAACAAATACATCGGCCTTTTGGCCAAAACCGCCATTGCGTACAACATCCACACCAGCAATCGTGTTTAATATTGACGGTAGGTCTCGGTAATTATTTTTTTCAATTTCAATACGCTCGATAACATCAACGGTAGCCAGCGTATCAGTAATTGATTGCTCAAATTTATTTGCTGTTACTGTAATACGTTCAATTGGTTGCTCTGCAGACACAGAAAAAGACAACGCAGCAGTGACAGCTACGCCTAGAGTTGATTTTTTTAGCATGATATCCCCTGACCCGTGCCCACCGCACAAGTAATAGTAAGTTTGTTTCAAGGCCGGTCTCCGGACTCTGCACTTAAAGCACATTACCGTTGCGGGGGCAGTGTTGGGATTATGCTCATCATGAACATGCACCAACTTCCCGATTATCCTGCTACAAATTTCAATACCTTGAAACCTATACTGATGTATTTAGCAAGCACCTTGAAAATAGGTCGTTATTGTGATTATTTTAAGGATAAATGTCAATGGACGGCTATACATCTAAAGTTAGATTAGCGAGTTGGTTATTACTTATAAAAGGTGCGAGTTGGCGAGTTGGTTATTACTTATAAAAGGTGCGAGTTGGCGAAAAATAGTAGCGTGACTTACTTTAAAGCAACTACATTCGAACTCATTCTTATTTTTTAATACTAAAAAACAAAAACCGCAACAAGTGCGGTTTTTTATGATTTATTTTAGCTTTTTAACTTATAAACCAGCACGATCTTTAATTACTGGAATAAGTGCAGAACCGCCATGGCCATTTGATTCAGCCCAGGCTATATCGGCACCATCTGATAATGAGCTTTTAGATAGATTTTTAACTACATATTCACCCGCATCAACTGCATTACTAGCAATTGCATGGCGTAATAAATTGTTACCGTTACATAAAACTGCATCATAAATATTACGAATTTTTACACGAGAGCTTTTTAGCTTACTGCGAAGACGGTTTTTATCGTCTGCCGCGATATACTCACAAATTGACACAGCTAATTGATCATCAGCTTTAACCGGGGCGCTAAAAGCCACCGAACCAGAAATAACAGCAGTAACAACTAGTAATGTTGATAATTTAACCATTGGACACCCTTGAGTAATACTTTTTACCTACGTTTATTGGTTATTATTGTACCAATCTATAAGTTTAAGCGCAATAATGTTACTCAACTTTATCCAAGGTTACGAATTTATACTGATGTAAATTCTTATCATCAGGGTTATTAATTTGCTCTTCAACCACCTGCCAATTAGCAATTTTTTCATAGTCAGGAAACTGAGTATCTCCTGTAACATCAAGATTTATAAAAGTTAAATACAGTGTGCTTGCTTGTGATAAAAACTGCTGATAGATATTTCCACCACCAATAATCATCACTTCTTCACAGTCTTTAACCAGCAATAACGCTTCTTCTGGCGATGTTACTACTTCAACCCCTTGCGCACTGTATTGAGTATTACGACTAATAATAATATTTTTTCTGCCTGGCAATGGACGACCGATCGACTCAAATGTTTTACGACCCATGATCACAGGCTTACTCATAGTTACACTTTTAAAATGTTGTAAATCAGCAGGTAAATGCCAAGGCATTTTATTATCTTGGCCAATAATACGATTGTTCGCCATGGCTGCAATCATTGAAATCTTCACAGTAATCACCTAATACTTTATAACTAAACAAGAAAAAAGGAGCATCAGCTCCTTTTTAAAATCTATACGCTACTAACGTTCGTAGACAACTTCAACATCATAGTCATCTTCGTCCCAGTCTTCCCAATCATCATCATCGCTATTTTTAGTTGCATCTTTATGGTAGGTATCCCACTTAAATTCAACTTCTTCATCTTCGATTGGTACAAACTTCTCTTTAGGCATACTATCAAGTAACGCCATAATATCGTGACAAAGTGCTTGTGTATTTTGTTTATTAACGGCTGAGATACGGTAAATATTTGTTTCTTCACCTAGCTCTTCTGCAATTTGTTCACACAATGCTTGTGCTTCATCTTCTGGAAGTAAGTCAATCTTATTAAACACCAGCCAGCGCGGTTTCTCTGCAAGTTTAGGGCTATATTGATGTAACTCATTAATAATGGCAAACGCATTATTAACAGGACTAGAACCATCAACAGGCATTATGTCGATAATATGCAATAATACACGGCAACGCTCTAGATGTTTTAAGAATCGAATACCTAAGCCTGCGCCATCTGAGGCACCTTCAATTAGACCTGGAATATCAGCAATAACAAATGACTTATTTGCATCTGGACGTACTACACCTAAGTTTGGTATTAGCGTCGTAAACGGGTAATCAGCTACTTTTGGTTTTGCAGCAGATACACTGCGAATAAAGGTTGATTTACCTGCATTTGGCAAGCCAAGTAAGCCCACATCAGCAAGTAGCATTAGCTCAAGCTTAAGCATACGCACTTCACCAGGTGTGCCTAATGTCTTTTGACGTGGCGCACGGTTAGTACTTGATTTAAAACGTGCGTTTCCTAAGCCATGAAAACCACCTTTAGCCACAACTAAACGTTGGCCATCTTGTGTTAAATCACCTAAAGATTCCTGAGTATCAACGTCTGTTACACGCGTTCCTACTGGCACTTTAATATATAGGTCTTCACCTTTTTTACCGGTACAGTTACGACTTTGTCCATTAGTACCACGTTCAGCACGATGGAAGCGCTCAAACTGATAATCGATCAAGGTATTTAAGTTTTCATCTGCTTGTAGATAAACACTGCCACCATCGCCGCCATCGCCGCCATCTGGGCCACCATCTGGGACATACTTTTCACGACGGAAAGACACGATACCACTGCCACCGTCACCAGCTTCTGCGCGAATTTCTACTTCATCTACAAACTTCATGATTACTCACTTTAGGATTGGCTTGTTAATTACTCTATTATATACCCAAGTGGCCTATAGAGCACACTATGTGTAAGAACACTTGGGTATATATTCTCAAGGCTTAAAACAAAAAACCCCGCAAAGGCGGGGTTTTTTAAGAACCGGCTCTGATTACTCAGATACGATGCTTACGTATTTACGGTTTAAAGGACCTTTTTGTTCAAACTGAACTTTACCATCTGCTTTCGCGAAGATAGTGTGGTCTTTACCGATACCTACGTTTGCGCCTGCGTGAAAACGAGTTCCACGTTGACGTACAATGATGCTACCCGCTAGAACTGATTCGCCACCAAAACGCTTAACACCTAGGCGTTTGCTTTCTGAATCGCGACCGTTACGAGTACTACCAGCTGCTTTTTTATGTGCCATTTCTAAGTACCTCTAATTAAGCGCTAATGCCAGTGATTTTAACTTCTGTGAACCATTGACGATGGCCCATTTGCTTACGAGAATGCTTACGGCGTCTAAATTTAACAACCTTAATTTTCTCACCGCGACCATGTGAAACAACCTCAGCTGTTACTTTACCACCGTTTACGAACGGTACACCGATCTCGATTTTCTCACCATCAGCAACTAAAAGTACTGAATCAAATTCAACTGCTGCACCAGTTTCAACGTCTAATTTCTCAAGACGAATTGTTTGACCTTCAGTCACACGGTGCTGTTTACCACCACTTTGGAAAACCGCGTACATAATTAACTCCGTCTGTGCGCCCTCAAATCGACGCAACTAAAATATTCTTCAATAGGGCGCGAAGTTTACGCTAATGCGAAAAAACTAGCAAGCCTGTTTTTTAATTAAATGAATAAAAAATAGCTGCATTGAGAGCAATTCAATATTTTCACCTATTTTATATTAAATCACAGGTATGCCAAGCGCTTTTTAACACAAGGTGACAAATAAATTACAGCCTTTGCAAAGTCATCATCAGAATAAAAAGTAAGCATGTGAATTATCGTTATTTTTAACTTAACCCTTGCAAAACGAGTTAAAAAAGTACTTTAAACCTATTTTTTCAGTGAATTGTCACAAAATATCGAGCAGGCGCGTTTTTTGTTGTACAATCGGCTGCGTATACCCATTAAAATTGGCTCGGAGATCAATGGATATAAAAGCTATCCAGGCGTTAATCGAAAACGATATGAATGACGTCAATCAACTTATACATGCACAAATGCGCTCAGATGTCGCGTTAGTGAATCAACTTGGCTTATATATAGTTAATAGCGGTGGCAAGCGCGTTCGCCCTATGTTAGCTATTTTAGCGGCAAAAGCGCTTGGTTATAAAGGAAATGAACACATTACCTTAGCAACTATCGTGGAGTTTATTCATACCGCAACCTTATTACATGATGATGTTGTTGATGAATCAAACCTGCGACGCGGTACACCCACTGCGAATGCTGAATTTGGTAATGCAGCCAGTGTGCTGGTAGGTGACTTTATTTATACTCGCTCATTTCAGCTCATGGTGGGTATAGGCAAGATGCAAGTCATGCAAATACTGGCAGATGCAACCAATGTCATCGCTGAAGGTGAGGTATTGCAATTAATGAACTGCAATGACCCAGATACCAGCGAAGACAGTTATATGCAGGTCATCTACTCTAAAACAGCAAAGTTGTTTGAAGCAGCTACAGGACTTGCTGCCGTTATAACAGAACAAGACGATACGGTTCTAAAAGCACTCAACCTTTACGGTATGCATTTAGGTACTGCATTTCAATTAGTAGACGATGTACTTGATTACAATGCTGACGCTGAACAGCTTGGCAAAAATATTGGCGATGATCTCGCTGAAGGTAAACCTACCTTGCCACTTATTTATGCAATGCAGCAAGGCAATGCAGAGCAGGTTCAGCTAATCCGTGATGCCATAGAGCACAGCAACGGAATGGATCACTTAGAGGCTATATTAGCAGCGTTACGAGAAACAAACGCATTAGAATTTACTATGAATAAAGCAGATGAAGAAGCCGATAAAGCCATAGCTTGTTTATCTGTGTTAGCTGATTCACCTTATAAAGAAGCGTTAGTTAGCCTAGCCCGTATTGCGGTTGACCGAAACCACTAAAAACACGTATTACAATATATAACACTTCGAGCATAAAAAAAGCCTGCAAAAGCAGGCTTTTTTATTACCGCCAACTACTTGGCAGTAATAACAAGATTATGCGTTGATGAAATCAACACCTTCTTGAATGTCTTTTTTCAGTGTATCTAACATGTCGTTTTTAGCTTGTTGCTCAAACGCACTTAGCTCACCATAAGAAAGAATTTCTTCTACGCCGTTTTTACCTAAACGTACAGGGTGTGCAAAGTATTCTGCATCACCATCTTCAATAGCTACGTAAGCGTAATCTACAACGTCTTCGCCTTGTAAGCCCTTAACTAGAGACATACAAAAACGAGCTGCTGCAGCACCCATTGATAATGTAGCTGAACCGCCACCTGCTTTAGCATTTACGACTTCAGTACCTGCATTTTGGATACGTGGAGTAAGAGCTGCAACTTCTTCATCAGTGAAAGTAACGCCTTCAACTTGAGAAAGTAGCGGTAGAATAGTTGTGCCTGAGTGGCCACCAATTACTGGTACTTTTACAGTTGCAACATCAACACCTTTAAGCTCAGCAACAAATGCTTCTGAACGAATTACGTCAAGCGTTGTAATACCGAAAACACGGTTTGCATCATAAGTACCCGCTTTTTTGAATACTTCCGCAACGATTGGCACAGTGCCGTTTACAGGGTTAGTGATGATACCCACTAATGCTTTAGGGCAGTTAGCAACAATACCTTCAGCTAATGTTTTGATGATTCCAGCATTTACGTTGAATAAATCAGCACGATCCATACCTGGCTTACGTGGCATACCAGCAGGGATAAGTACAATATCACAACCAGTTAGCGCTTGATCTAATGCGTCAGCACCAAAACCTGCAACTTTAACATCTGTTGGGATGTGAGAAAGGTCAACAGCAACACCAGGAACAACTGGCGCAACGTCATATAGTGATAATTCAGAACCAGCTGGTAAACCTGTTTTTAATAATAAAGACAACGCTTGGCCGATACCGCCTGCAGCACCTAATACAGCAACTTTCATGGGAATTCTCCGTAATTTAAGGTAGAAAATATTTGTGGCACTAAGATAAAGAAATTAGCGCCTAAAAACAAATTTATCCTGCTTATTTTGCATATAATTTCGACCATAGTTGTAAATAAACTGTTCTATCGACAAAAGCATACCTCAAACAGCAACTTATTAGCTCTATTCACTAATAAAAACAACTACTGCATAAATATTCATTTTTGTGTAGAATTTAGGACATCAAACAACAAAACAGAAAATTGACATGCAACCACAAGATAAGCAAGAAGCGTTAGTTAAAGCCTTTAAATCACTTTTAAAAGAAGAAAACTTTGGTTCTCAAGGCGAAATTGTTGATGCCTTAAAAGAGCAAGGCTTTGATAATATAAGCCAAAGTAAAGTCTCACGCATGTTAAGTAAGTTTGGTGCAGTACGAACCCGTAACGCAAAACAAGAAATGGTTTACTGCTTGCCTGCAGAAATGGGTGTACCCACAGCAAAAAGCCCGCTACGCCAGCTGGTTATTGATATTATGCATAACGAAATGATGATCATTATTCGTACCAGCCCAGGTGCCGCACAGTTAATTGCTCGCTTGCTCGACTCTTTAGGTAAAGCCGATGGTGTGTTAGGCACCATTGCTGGCGACGATACAATATTTATTGCTCCAGCAAAAATATCTGAAATAGATGTCACACTAGAGCGTGTACGCATCTTATTCGATACCGTTTAAAGTTGTTTTAAAAAGTTAATTGATGGGGCGAAAAAAGCAGAGCCCATATCGGCTTGCGTAAAGTCGAGCCAATGGTCGTAGCAATCGCCCTGCCCTAACCTACTTTTTAATACTGTTTCAAATGCATCGCCTTGCGCTGCACAGCTAATCGATAAAATTCCTTGCTCATAAACATCACCATAAGGCATGCTTTGGCTTAACAATAACGCCTGACCGTGCTCATCTTTGAGCTCAGTACGTACCGCATGGCTCGTATCAACGCTAGGCTCTAATAAGTTATTATCTAACCGAGTACGACCCATTATTTGTTCTTGCTCATTGAGCGATAAATGCTGCCAAACACTTAGGTCATGCTTATAGCGTTGAACATGGATATAACTGCCTTGATCTTCAAAATGCCCAGGGTTATTTACCAACGCCGTAACACGCTTTTGTCGGCCATGGGGAGTATTTTCACCTAAAATAAAGCCATTAAAATCGCGACCATCTAAAAACCGAAAATTACGCACTTGTTCAACTAATTCAACATCAGGAGCGAACAACTGCAGTATTTGTAACGCAAAAAGGTGGTTTACATCTTCCCGATCAGAACGTATTTGTACAAATAAATCAAAAGGTTGAGCTCCCACAACATGATCGTTATGAGTGATATTAGGAAAGCTTTGAAGTTGACTTGGGATAAATTCTGGCAGTATATGCGGCCAGTACTGTGCACCTACAGCAACAAAACTAGATAGCATTGATTCTGAAAATTGATCGGCAAACTCATCCTGAATAGCACTAACTCGCTTTAATTTTTTGCGTAGTGACTCATCATGACCATCAAATACATTAAAAAACAAATGCAAACCGTGTAAGTTTGCTTCAGCACAAATCCCTGATTGCGCTTGCGCCATGGAACATCCTTAACTTAAATTGGACACAGCTTTAATTATTTATCAGTAAAAAAATTTACCGTGTGTGGTTTTATTTTTATTGTAACTAGGTCATTTATATCAAATGACTGCGCTAGTTCAGCGGCAACTTCAATCTCTTGCTCATTCACGACTACTTTATAAACATAGCTTGAACCAATAAAACGACGGCTTAGCACCTTAACTGTTTGCTCACATTGCACCGAGGCCGGCGTTAGAGTTAAATGATGCGGGCGAATATATAGCTGTCCACTATCAGTGCTATGGTGATGCGCAATAAGCGATTCGACCACTCCGTAGCATGTCGAATATTCAGTCGCCGTTAATACATCTGCATTTAAGTATATGCCCTGACCTAGAAACTCTGCAACCACCTTTGAGTTTGGAGCGCTAAAAAGCTGCTCTGGCGTGCCTTGTTGTGCAATTTTCCCTCGATGCATAACAGCCAACGTATCAGAAAACGCAAATGCCTCTTCTTTTGAGTGGGTAACAAACACGGCTGAAACCTGCTGATTTTTAATAATGCGGCGAATATCAGTAATTAATTCAAAACGAACTTGAGTGTCTATATTTGAAAAAGGTTCATCAAGCAACAGTAAGCTTGGCTTATAAGCCAATGCCCTAGCAATAGCAACTCTTTGCTGCTGTCCTCCTGATAACTGATGTGGAAAACGCATGGCACACCCTTGCAACTGCACTAACTCAAGCATTTCGTCAACACGTTGCTGCTTCTGGCTTTTATTCATTTTAGCTAAGCCAAATCCAATGTTATCTGCAACTGTTAAATGCGGGAACAACGCATAATCTTGAAACATCATACCAATATTACGATGCTCAGGTGCTAAAAAAGTATCCTCATCAGAAACCAACTTAGTATCAATGAACACCTTACCTTGATTAGCAGTAACAATACCCGCAATCGCTTTTAAAGTGGTTGTTTTACCACAACCGCTTGGCCCAAGCAGACAAACAATCTCATCTTTTTCAACAGTTAAATTTAAATGTTCGATCACTGCAGTATCATTATATTGATACGATAAATTTTCTAACACTAAACTGCTCATTTAACTTCTCATTTAGTTACGTTGCTCCATTGAGCGATTAACAAAATACAAAGGCACTAAGCCTACCACGACAATAGCAAGCGCAGAGATAGACGCCAGCTCCAATTGCTCATCACTGACATATTGGAACACATGTGTCGCCAGAGTTTCAAAATTGAATGGCCTGAGCAGTAAAGCAGCTGGTAGCTCTTTCATACATTCAATAAACACTAATAAGCCTGCGGTTAAAATTCCACGTCGTAATAAAGGAATATGTACTTTGCGTAACGTTTGCCCATAGCTTTTCCCCATAGATTGGCTTGCCATATCAAGCGATGGACTAATTCGCATAAAACTCGCTTCAACAGCACCGTGCGCGATTGCGTAAAAGCGCACTACATAAGCAAAGATTATGGCAAATAACGTTCCACTAAGCAGCAGCCCTGGTGCAGCCCCAAAAGGCTCTAACCCAGTATTAAGGCGGTCATCAAGTAAGGTTAAAGGAAGTAGTACAGCAATAGCTAAAACAGTGCCAGGTAATGCATAACCCGTACTGGCTAGGCGCCCAGGTACAAGTGAATATTGTTGTGTACTAATTCGCTGATAAAACACCATCAACAAACTTAAAATAATAGTGATCACACACACAATGCCGGCAACTTTAAAACTTTGCCACGCGTACAAAAAGAACGCGCCATTCCACGCTTGACCGGCATACGCAAATGCATAATTGAGTAACACCGCAACAGGTAGTACAAACGCAAAAAATAACACCGCACAACAAAACAAGGTTGCCGACCAAGCAGCCTTCCCCTTTAAGCTGTAAAGGGTTTCACTGTTAAACCCAGATTGGCGCTCAAATACAGCTTGTTTTCGACGGCTAAAACGCTCTAACATCAATGTTAAAAATAGTATTAACAACATAATGCCTGAAATTTTTGCCGCTGCAGTTAATGAGTAATAACCAAGCCAAGTGTCGTACACAGCTGTTGTTAGTGTACTTACTGCAAAATAGTTAACTGTGGCAAAATCTGCCATCGTTTCCATGCTTATTAAGGTAAGCCCAGCCACTATTGCACCACGAGCAAGGGGTAAGCTCACACGGTAAAAGCTTTGCAAAGGAGACAAACCCATACCTTGGCTTGCCTGAACTAATTTAAATGATTGTTCGCGTAATGCGGTTTTAAAAATTAAATAAAGGTATGGGTATAACACCAGTGCAATCATCATGATCGCACCAGGCAAAGTACGAATATCAAAAAACCAGTAATCATCGGGTGATTGCCAACCAAACCAATCCCGCAGTACTATTTGTATAGGGCCTGCGTAATCAAATAGGTCAGTGTAAACATAGGCAATAATGTAAGTCGGCATAGCAAGGGGTAACATTAACGCCCATTCAAACTGCTTTCTACCTGGAAAGCTACAATAGGCTGTAAGCCAAGCTAATGGCAATGCAAGTGCACAACTCACTACGCACACACCCACAATAAGCACTAATGTATTGCGAGTGTAATCCCATAATACGGTATTCCAAAGGTGGCTAAAAACATCAGAGTCGCCTTGCAGCGACTCGAAAAGTAAAAAGCATAATGGGGTTACTAATACAAGGCCAGTAACCCATGCAAAAAACTGCCACCGTGACGGCGAAAAATTAAAACTCATTAAAGATCGAACTTCACCTCATCAATCAACTTAAGCGCTAACGGACGATATTTGCTAATCTCATCAAGTGGTAAACTGTCTTCCTTAAAGCTACCCCATGACTCTACTAAACTTGATAATTCCACACCTGGCTTAACCGGATATTCCATATTAACCGAGGCATACATATTTTGTGCCTTATTGTCGGTCATAAACTCTATTAGTTTCAAGGCATTTTCTGGGTTTTTAGCGTACTTAGTAATAACCACACCCGATACATTAATATGTGAGCCTCTATTATCTTGATTCGGGAAGTTGATATTCACCGCATCGGCCCACGGTTTTTGCGCTGGGTCTTGGATCATTTTGCCAAAATAATAGCTGTTACCTAACGCTAAATCACACAAACCTTCTTTAACAGCCTTAACCTGAGCGCGATCATTGCCTTGTGGTTTACGTGCAAGGTTAGCTTTTACTCCCTCAAGCCACTGTTTCGTTTTAGCTTCACCATGATGCGCTATCATAGATGCTACTAAACCTAAGTTATAAGGATGTTTACCTGAGCGAGTACATAGTTTCCCTTTATATTTAGGATCAGCTAACTCCTCATAGCTTAAATGCGTCAATACGCCGATGCGCTCTTTAGATGAGTATACATTACGCACACGCTTAGTCAGTGCAATCCACTGCCCTTCATCATCACGAAACTTAGCTGGTACATTATTATTAACCGTGTCACTACTAATAGTTTGGGTTAAATCCAGTTCATCTAACTGGACTAGATCACTAAAATTGGACGTTAGCACTAAATCGGCCGGGCTATGCTTACCTTCACGCTTCACTCGCTCAATCAGCCCTTTTTTAGCAAATACTACATTAGTTTTAATACCTGTCTGTTTAGTAAAGTCATCCAAAATCGGCTGAATTAAAAACGATTGACGAAAAGAATATATATTAACGGCATCATCAGCCAGAACAGGAGCTGACACTGTAAACCCAAGTAAAATAGCGAGTGTTTTTCTCATAAGTATTTTCATCTAAATAGTAATTATTATCAGCAAATAATACCTTTTCCCTATAAAAAGTGCACCCACTATCTAAGTTAAAGAGATAAGAGGAAATTACTTGTGAGATATATCTTACGATACTGACAGCTAATGAGTATAAACAACAGGACAAACGTCTCAAAAAACAACCAACCCATTGTTAATAAAGAACTTATCAACATCTAATAAGAGACAGCCTAATTTTAAGTGTAATTAGATGCCTATTTTGTTTGCTTAAACGCTCTATACTTACTTCATCGGTTAAGCAAACAGGCTTTAATGAGTAAACGGACAAGGAATGATTACTCAGCAACCTCGGATTAAGGTTACGTTAGGAAAATAAGGACTCACGGACAGGCTCAGGATGGGTAACACAAAGGATAGTACACACACGGACAGCGTCAAGATGATGCGAAATGGATGAACAACAGGGCTCGAAAGAGAGTTGTTATACAGGAAGTTACAAAGCGGACGAATGGACAGGCCTTAAAGGCAACACAATGGAACTGCTTAATAAAAGGATAGCATCAGGACGGTGCGTAACGGATGGGTAATAGATTTTACCAACATGGAAGAACGGATACTACTTGGATACAGGCCCGGACAGCCTAAATTACGCAGAACGAATAAGTAAAAGCGTAATAACATGGATTAGTAAAAATTAGGAGTTGATTAAGTTCAATTGCAGGATGCAGAAAATTAGAAGATTCCGCAAGCGCGACTAGAGATAGTACGCGCTTTTCTTTTGCCTGAAGTTCAACTATCAAAAAAAACAATATTTTATTTACAAAACATTTTAATAAATATTTATATCTTATTGTAATACATGCAACGTATAACTTTACTCGCTATAGTGGCCGACCTTTATTTCGTTTACCTAATAAATATGCATCGCGAAACTTCATAAAATGCTGTTCAAGTTTATGGGATGCATCAAACTCACCCGCTAATGCTAACACCATGATTGCGACTTCAGCAGTGCCAAGTTGATGTGCATGAGGTGCAACCCGTAAACGGTAATCCGACAGTTTTTCAGCTGTAATCGATAATACCGGTAAGTTATCAAGATATGGACTCTTACGAATCATTTTTTTGGCCTCACGCCATGTGCCATCCAAAAAGATGAATAATGCTCGCTTACTCGGTTGCAGTTTAACCTCAGTTATTACTCGATCAGTATCTTCAACATCTGTGGCAGGAAAAATCACCATAGGCTGATATCGACAATCATTTAACAAGGCTAAAAGTTCACGGTCAGGGTCTGTTCTGTCCCAACGAAAGGCATAATTATCAGGCACTATTTCAGCGATTAAACGCCCCGTATTAGAAGGTTTAAAGCTTTCATTATGATACATAAGCATACAGACAGCTGCATTACACTGAGCCTGCTCAACGCCTTCACAAATACAATAATGCTTTGCAATCAAACACTGTTCACAACGGTCCATTTTACCGCCACGAGCATTAAACTCACGTCGAGATTCGCTAATTTGCTGCGCTCGTAAGGTCAAGACAGCATTGTTTGAAGTGTTAGTCACAGTGATTAGATACCTAAAAATTGCTCGGCGCAGTGTACGTAAAGTAAAGAGAAATCAGCTATCAGCTATCAGCTATCAGCTATCAGCTATCAGCTATCAGCTATCAGCTATCAGCTATCAGCTATCAGCTATCAGCTATCAGCTATCAGCTATCAGCTATCAGCTATCAGCTATCAGCTA
>NZ_JASDCD010000069.1:0-1206 GCF_030408095.1 Pseudoalteromonas sp. APC 3893 | reverse complement strand
CTTGCTCGCCGTCTTCAGTGAAAATCGCTTCGATGATAGAGACTAATGGCCACTTGAGACGACTGGCATACAAATACGCCTCATCAATAGGGTAATCATCTGGGTTTGAGGTGACATACGCTTGCTCTAGGAGGTGTGCTAAGTCGGCGCTTGGGTTGAACAGTCCTTTGAGTAAATCAGCCAAGGCATAATCAAACGGCTTGAGTTGATTGCTGTAATTAGAGTTTACAAACACCTCATTGTCGATGGCGGTTAAAAAGTCAAGGGCCGCTTGGTTGTGTACAATAATCGCCGTATACAAAGCAAGTAGCCACACAGGGTGCTCTGCGTTTTCAGGATTTTTCTTGCCAATCACCTCTAGGTATTCGTCATCATAAAAGAATGAAAAAGCCTTACCATCATTGGCGTTACTTTGAAAAATACCGTGGCCTAATTGTGATGCGCGTAGTAGGTATAACCAAGCGTGGTAGCTATTGGGGTTTTCAATGGCTTCCATGGGGAATGATTCAATTAAATTTCGTTTAAATTGTGTATATAGTCCTAAGCTAGGATTCTTTTGAATGCGAGGAATATTTTTTTCTTCGTGCTCTTCATAATCTTCAACCATTTCTTCATAGATAATTTTTGCGTAACTATAATGGGTTTTAATCATTTAAATAACTCCTTAAAATCCGATATCAAAAATTGATACATCAATGGTCTCGATCAGCCCATTGTCATTGGCTTTTTGTTGTATGCCAATATATTCTAATGACTCATCTAGCTTAGACGAGTTTATTTTCTTTACTGTTTTTCTTAGTTTTTTAACTTGCTCGGTAAACGCTTCTTCGCCGACTTTACCATAGCGAGGGTCTTTTGTGAGTGTATCTAGTTTAGTTGTGTAATTATCAATCACAGAATCCATGTACCTGCCGGAGCCTTGCTGGGCACGTTCCTCTCCAGCCATTCTACTGCCCCATGTTGCATTCCCGCCTTTACCTTCCATGATAAGGACTTTACCATCGTCAGTAACATACACTTGGTCAAACTCACCTTGTTTGCCGTTACCGGGTAATTTGGTGTTTAACGGTTTGGCATTGGGGTAGTTTTGTTGTACATAAATGCGGGCGGCTTCTTCACCTAAATCTTCACTGGCCAGTCGCATGGCTTTTTGTGCCTCTTTTAATGCTTTAGCGTCGCCTGCTAATAGCGCGGCATCACGTTGTG
>NZ_JASDCD010000068.1:0-1310 GCF_030408095.1 Pseudoalteromonas sp. APC 3893 | reverse complement strand
TTGAATCGCCCCGTGTTTGCCAGAGACTCAATAACTTGAGAAACTGGAACTATGAAAAAATCAAATCGCTATACATCAGAATTTCGTGAACGTGCAATTAGGCTTGTTACCACACAACAGCATGAATACCCTTCTCTTTGGGCTGCGCTAGTATCGATTTCAGATAAACTGGGATGTACCCCAGAAACACTTAGAGCATGGGTCAAGAAATCTCAAGCTCAACCGTCTAAACCCTCTTCTAATACGCAATCAACTGAAGAACGCCTTGCCGTCTTAGAGCGCGAGAATAAAGAGCTCAAGCGAACGAATGATATCCTGAGGCAAGCTGCCGCTTTTTTCGCCCAAGCGGAGCTCGACCGCAAACAGAAGTAATAGTGGATTTTATTGATGCTTGCAGAGAGCATTACGGTGTCGAGTCAATTTGCAAGGAATTGCCGATTGCACCATCAACGTATTATTCTCATAAACAGATACAAAGAGAGCCTGAGCGACTGTCTAACCGCAAAAAGCGTGATGCTGAGCTGATAATACTCATTCGCGAAGTGTGGGAGGATAATATGTCAGTTTATGGTGCAAGAAAAATATGGAAGCAGCTACAGCTTGACGACCATCAAGTCGCCCGCTGTACAGTCGAACGATTGATGCGAGTTATGGGAATTCAAGGTGTTCGTCGGGGTAAAGCACATAAGACAACGATACCTGACGAGCAACAAGATAAGCCACTTGATTTAGTTAATCGTCAATTTACTGCTGAGCAGCCAAATCAACTTTGGGTAGCTGACATCACCTATGTTGCCACATGGAGTGGGTTTGTTTATGTCGCTTTCGTGATAGATGTTTTTTCACGATACATTGTAGGTTGGCGTGTATCAACGACAATGCACACAGAGCTTATTCTTGATGCGTTAGAGCAAGCTATTTGGCATCGTGGCAACCCCGAAGGGTTAATTCACCACAGCGACAGAGGCAGCCAATATTTGTCTATACGATACACTGAGCGACTTGCTGAAGCTGGAATTCAAGCGTCTGTAGGCAGTGTGGGTGACTCTTATGACAATGCATTGGCTGAAACAATAAATGGATTATTTAAAACAGAGATTATTCGCAGAAATGGCCCGTGGAAGAATGTTGATGCTGTTGAATACGCAACGTTAGAGTGGGTCAATTGGTTTAATAATCAACGCTTATTATCTTCAATTGGGTATATTTCACCAGCTCAATATGAAACAGACTACTATGATAATTTAAACGAGTCAGGTAAAGTGGCCTGACTTAAACAAACTGGTCTCCGATGAACTCGGGGCGATTCA
>NZ_JASDCD010000067.1:0-1472 GCF_030408095.1 Pseudoalteromonas sp. APC 3893 | reverse complement strand
CGGGCGTTGTACCAGCATCACCCAAACTATCCCTAACCTGCACGCTCAACCCTCTTGGGGCGGGGCCGCCGGATTGCATTAATGGCATGGGTGGGGTGTTTTTTGAGTTAGAAATCATTAAATCCCCTTGGCGTACGGCGGGTTTGCCTTCAATTAATACGTTGAACGAGCCTAGTATAAATTCTGCTTCGCCATCATTGGTGCCGCTGACTATGCCTTTTTTATCACCAGGGGAGTCACCTGAACTTTGTGAAAAAGTACTATTTATATTGGCTGCACCATTGCCATTTACTTTTACTGAGCTGGCAACGCCGGTTACATCACTTGATTGTGCTTTGTTTGGGTAAGGAATTGGCACCACGCTTGGCCCTATTTGAGTTAAGCAAACATCTACCGTCATGAGTTTACCGCCGCTATCTACGTGAACGGCAGTGCGGCCATTTATAAGCACATTTTGCCCTGAGACTGTAGCGGTTTGAGCTGCCTGTGATTGAGTGTCTTTAGTAAGTTGCTCTTGATTGCCAGCTTCCCAGCCAATATGGCTAGATACTAAATCTAAAAAAGCCTGCGCGTTGCTAACGGGTTTATTTACATCCATATTAGTTTGCGGTTCGTTCCACGGTAAAATAGGTTCGTTTTTCTCACTATCCCATTGTGGTGGCGGAATAATGTAACCGGGTATGAAGGTGTTTACCATTTCACCGAGGGTTTTCTCGCGGTATTTAGGTCGGCCAATTTCATCTAGAAAGGCGGCGTCGCCACTGGCTTTATCTTCAAAAATAGCAATGCCGTTGGCTTTACCTAATGCACCATTACTGCGGGCACTGTTATTAAGTCCTAACAATGTTGGGTTATTGTGACGCCATGTGACTGAGCCTCCAGTACGTACATCAGCGCTCAGCGCATCAATATCATATTGCACGCTGCCTGTTTGCTTGCCTGCTGCGGCATTAATATAGGCCATTAATTCTCACTCCTTGAAATTTTGACTAGCTGCTCATGGGGCGCATTAAAAATTACAAACACCTGTTCAAGTAAACGTGTAAGTGGGTTGCATAAATAGCTTTGTGCCAATGTTAATGCGGCTAATGAATTTGCAGTGCCTTGATAGCCTAGAGCAGTTGCGAGCTCTGCACACTCGATGAGCGGCTGACCTTTTTTATACATTTTTTGGGTATAGGCGTACCATTTTTTTTGCCATACTAGTGATTGATCACCTGCAAATAGGTAGCTATCTTGGCTGGTGCAATTAGCGTGCGTTAGTTGCGCACTAAACGCTCCTTCATAAATATCTGCAGTAAGGTTACCTTGCCGGTGTATTAACATGGCGTATCCGCCTTCACCGTTGATCACCCCTGGCGGGCCGTTTAATACTTGCACTGTGGTTTGTTTGGCTTGCTGGCTGACATACTGATAGCTAATACATGAATCAACAGAAATGATTAACGTGTCGTTGCTAAGTTGAGTTAAGT
>NZ_JASDCD010000066.1:0-1481 GCF_030408095.1 Pseudoalteromonas sp. APC 3893 | reverse complement strand
CATACCAGTGTTCAAAAACGTTTAACAAGCGCGACAGAAGGTAAGCAACCTAAACAGTTACTTCGCTTTGCAGGTATGTCGCGTCAAATAATGCCTAAAGGACTGCCATTTGAGGTTAAATCATACCTTGAACTAGTTGAGTTAACAGGACGAATAATACGGGAGGATAAACGAGGGCATATTGATAATTCTTGTCTTCCTTTACTAGAAAGATTAAATATATCCCCAGAAAACTGGTTAAAACTAACCACTCAATTTACACGTGTGTTTCATGGTGCTGTAGGCAGGGCATCATCACATGAAAGTTATTGTGAAAACCTCAACCGCAAACGGCGAACAAACATGAGTAACTGTGAAAAGTTATTCGGATAGAGCGAAATCCCCATAAGAAGTACTTTCACTGCATAATGCAGGTATTCTCATGTCTGTTATTTAAGTTTTACACGAAATTCACTTATTTTGAAACATAAGCTAGTTTCACAAAGTGATATGTGCGTACATTCAGCATTTAAATTTTAATTTTGTAGTGCTATTTGAATAATTTAAAGTGGGTGTCATTGTAGTTATTGTAGTTATTGTAGTTGTTTACGGTGGCCGTTAGATCACATGACTTCGCTATCTTGTGCTAGCTCATCTCCAGCCTACGCCTCATATGATGTTTTTGTTCATCAGCTCGCACTTACGTTTATAAAGAATGCTAGCGGCTTCTTCCCGACTATTTCTCGCGATTTAGCCCTTGCCATTCGCTAGTAGTTATCGTTTAATAACAGTATGTTATTTAAACGGTGATCTTCCTAAAGAGGACTTTCACCTCATAAGTCAATGCCCATGTCGGGCGTACACAAGAGAATCCAGGTGACGCCTACGGCGCACCTGATTTTGGCGTTTTATGGTTCTTTTGAATATGGAGTGTTCATCAAATTTTGATCTGGTTAATTATATTTTTTGAGGTGGGATTCTGGATTTTTTTGTTTGGTGGTCTGTTTGTACGTTATATAATAAAACTTCCAAAACTTGGTAGTTCCCTGCTTTTATGTGTCCCACTCTTAGATGTTATTTTACTAGTTGCAACAGCATATGATTTGCGTTCTGGTACAACCGCAGAATTTGCACATGGACTCGCAGCAGCATATTTAGGGTTTACATTAGTATTTGGCCATGGCGTGGTGAAGTGGGCGGATAATTATTTTGCCTATAAATATAATGGGCAAAACAAACCTCATGAAAAATATGGTTGGACTTACACTAAGTATGAATGGGGACAATGGTTTAAAGGCATACTGGCCTGTTGTATCGCTAGTGTTATATTGTATTTGGCTATAATTTTTGTAAATAATGAGATTAAAACAGAAGCACTTAAAGATTGGATGTACATATTACCATCGCTCATGTTTTTTTGGTTTTTGTTTGGACCACTCTGGTACACAATATTTCAAAAAACTAAGCCCCAAATTGCCAGTGAATAATATACAAACCATAAT
>NZ_JASDCD010000064.1:0-1598 GCF_030408095.1 Pseudoalteromonas sp. APC 3893 | reverse complement strand
CTAACAATACTCGTTTCATGAAGTTGTAATGCCTGAGCAATCATCGACGTTGACCAACCTTCAGAACGAAGTAAAACAGCTTTAATTCGATCTCGAACACGGCCATCACGACTTGCATCGTGAAGGGCTTCAAGAGCTATTTTTTGCTCTGTGGTCAATTTGATGTTTTTCATGAGGTATATCATGATCCTCATTATTGTATAAATCAAGTACCTTCATTGATCACGGGTATACTCATAGATATAGGTCTTGTTGTCATTGTTGTGATCCTTATCAAACGATTCAGATAACGGTTTAACACACCTACAAAAATGATAAAACGTGAACTCGGTTACGAGTGGTATTAAGCTTTGATCGGCAAAATCATTAAGAGCATAAAAGTGATCATTTACAAGTGATTTTAGTGATCAAAGCTGGAGATAATATGCACTACAAGTCACGAGTAGTGGGGCTTACAGAGCGAATTGTAATCTATGGCGGGGATTTCCCTAGAACCCCTTTTAGTGGCTGTCCAGGCTTCAGGCCAATCATTGCTTGAGGCATCATTTCTCAACTTTACTTCAATGTGTCTTTAGCATATAATTAACCAGATGAAATAAGCTGAATTGTAGTTTTGAAGTTAACTGTACCAAAAGAGCTAAATTCAGCTACATAAAAATCAACCAATTACTATCGATAGGCTGGCAGCCCCTCCCCCGTTAAATGAAATTTATAACCAACCTAAACAGGCTCCACCTGATCAATTACCCTGACATCGTTTGCTTCCAATGCCGTTACGATATAAAGGAGTATTCAGACGAGTTATTTTCTTTTTATGAAATCTCTGATGAATTTGAGCGAATCAGCAATGCGGTTGTTAAACGAAAAGCGGAGTTTTTAGCTGGTCGTTATTGCGCTCGCTTGGCTCAAGAAGCCATAGGTTTGCAAGTGGCGAAGTTACCCGTTGGCCAACATAGAAATCCAATTTGGCCAGAAAATACCAACGGCAGTATCACACATTCCGGACACTTGGCTTTTGCCGCGGTTGCGCGTAGGAGTTTAGTGCCCTACTTTGGTATTGATTATGAAGAAGTCATGGAGCCCGATTTAGCTGACAAGTTGATGCACACAATCATTAATAATCAAGAGAAGCACTACTTTGAAAAATTTCAATTTAGCTTTTCATTTATGCTAACTTTGGCATTTTCTGCCAAAGAAAGTCTATTTAAAACACTTTATCCTTTGGTTAATCAATACTTTGATTTTTCTGCTGCAGAATTGATCGACTTCCAGTACTCAAATAATCAATTTACCCTTCGACTGACAGAGCAACTGACACCTTTACTCAATAAAGGAATGGAATTTACTGGGCATCTGACCACTTATGAAAACAGTTTGTTGACTTTTATTAGTTATCAACCAAAGTAGTCTTGTTGCAATGAATAGTACAATCAAGTTGTCATGGGAGGAGGTAAGTTGTAAACGTCTAGCAAAGTGCACCTGCCAGTAACTCGTCAAAGCGATTAAGCTATTTCCGAATTTCAATTAGGAGATAGCCATGAGAAAAACGCGTAGCCTTGAGCAATGGCGCAACATTATCGAAGAGCAACAAGCCAGTA
>NZ_JASDCD010000063.1:0-1730 GCF_030408095.1 Pseudoalteromonas sp. APC 3893 | reverse complement strand
GAAGTCAGCGTAACAGCAGATCAAGAACTGTCATTAGTCGCTGGCCGTGCGGTAAAAATAAACGCACAAAGTGATATTTTACTTAAAACCAATAACAGTGACTTAAAGCTCAACGTACCAAACGGCTCAACATTCTTACAAACCAACGATTCAATAAACATCACCGGCTCTGGGCAAGGTGATTTAATTATTCATAACGCCGGCGGCGAAATTAAACTCGACAGCCAAGGCAATGCCACCATCATCGCCACCAATGTTCTCACCCTCGACAGCAACATGATCACCTTTGATGGGCCGGTTGATTACGATATTGAAAGCCCACAAACAGCTAGCAGTCCAAGTGCTTCAAATCCGGCGAGTATTAGTCAAATCACCGCGTTTGATTTAAGTGACAGTACGTTATCCGCAGGCGCACTCGCTCAGCTTGAACTTGAATACTTTTATGATGATGGCACCGCCGTTGAGGGTATTGACTACCATATTATTGATAATAATGGCGTTGAACACACCGGTACACTAGCAAACGGTATCGCCACCGTGGCTAATTTACCACAAGGTAAAAGCCAAGTGACATTATCAGCAACCACCCAAGCCAATGAACAGCGCCTCATTCAATTGCGCAAAGACTTTAATCAACATCTCACCAGTATGCTTGATGAAATTCGCAGGCAAGCTGCGATTGGCGATGCCATTTTTGAGCAAGAAGACTTGTTTACCCAATGGATGATTGAAACTGGCGCAAGGGCAACTGGCCTATATCAAGGCGCTAAATCCCTTGTAACCGGTATCGCCGATTTAGTCGTACTGGGAATTGATATCCATATCAGTGTGTATTCTGCTTGTTTTAGAATGATTGATGCCGTTGCAAGTGGTGATAAACAAGCAGTTAAACACGAGCTGGAAACAATTTTAGCCTTTAGCCAAAAAACAACCAGCGCGTTATCACAAGCGTTTGAATTATTACTTGCCTTAATGGACGATGCAGACACCCGCAGTGCATTAGCGCGCTTTCCGTATGACTATATTGAAGCCCATTCCTACGTTGATAAACAGCGCATAACCGGGGTAATGGCGTTTGAAATATTATTAGCAATATTAACAGGCGGGGTTGGTGTTGCCGCTTCTGCAGCGAGTAAATCAAAACACCTTGCCAATGCGCACCGCGCATTAGTTGAAACGGCCGGGGTACTCAAACGCAAGAAACTTAACAAAACCATCTCACATACCGTGTCGCCTGAGCAACCTAAGTTAATTGAGCACATTGACAAGCCTGATGCGAGATTACAACCGGGTACCAACCGAGGTGTCACCACGCAGGTGTCAGCCAAAGCCCATGCTGACTATTTGTTACAAAATTTGCCTGATGATATCCGTGGCAACTACCGTGCATACACTAATGCAGACGGTAAAGTTATCATACAGCGCTTAGATGGTAGTAAACCACCGAAACTGCGTTATGAAAATGGCGCATTAGTTTCTGTATCTGACCAAATCGATGTGTTTAACACCCTTTCACAAAAACTAAAAATTAAACACAACAACTTAGATCCCGCCGCAAGAAAACGTTTAAAAACACTCGAAACAGCGCGAAACAACGCCGTTGCACAACGTGATGCCGCGCTATTAGCAGGCGACGCTAAAGCATTAAAAGAGGCACAAAAAGCCATGCGACTGGCCAGTGAAGATTTAGGTGAAGAAGCCGCCCGCATTTATGTACAACAAAACTACCC
>NZ_JASDCD010000062.1:0-1851 GCF_030408095.1 Pseudoalteromonas sp. APC 3893 | reverse complement strand
GCGTGCAAAGCGACGGCAGTTGGTCAGTGGAAGTACCCAACGCCTTAGCGCAAGGTGATTACACGACGGAGGTTGTGATCAGTGATGGCGCAGGGAATGAAACACAGGTGATCTTAACAGGTAATATAGATACCAGTGTGCCCGTGGTCACGGTGAATAATAATGGCTTAGGCAATGACGAAAGCCCAGTTATTAGTGGAACATCAACGGAGCCTGTTGGCACCCAAGTGAGTATCACGATTGTGGATGCCAATGGCGATACGCAGACTCTCACAGCCCAAGTCCAAGCGGGCGGTGGCTGGCAAGTGGCCGCGGCTAACTTACCGGATGGGGATTACAGCTACAGCGCGAGCATCACTGATGCCGCGGGCAACACCGGCAGTGCAGCGGGGGTCGGGGAAATCGATACCCTTGCACCAGAGCTAACAATTACCCATTTAGGCACTGTTAACGATGACACGCCGACCATTTCAGGCACGTCATCAGAGCCAGCAGGCACGGTCATCACCGTCACGCTGACCGACAGCAGCGGTGTTGAGACTGAGCTAAGTGCAAGCGTGGATGACAACGGTGATTGGTCTGTGCAAAGTCCTACGTTAGCGGATAGCGATTACAGTGTCAGTGCCAGCGTAACGGATGAGGCTGGTAATACCACAACTGCAGATAATAGCTTTACATTAAACACGAATGCGCCGAGCATTTCGATTGATACGATAGCAGATACAAATGATACCACACCGACTATTACAGGTACCACAGATGCTGCTGATGGCACCATGATTAATATTGTTATTGATGATGGCATCAATCCAGTTCAAACATTGACAGCCCAAGTTGCATCAGGTGTTTGGTCAGTTACAGCAAGTCAGATACTTGCTGAAGGTAATTTTACAGTCACAGCTTCAATTACTGTTGCAGGAAATACAGGGGTTGATACTGCGCAAGGCACGATTGATACGGTTGCACCAACAATTGAGATAAACACCTTGGCTGCGAGTAATGACACAACACCAACAATAAACGGTACTTCTGATGCTGCGCCTGGCAGCCAAGTTAAAGTTATAATTACTGATGCCAATGGTATTGAACAAACGGTTATGACAAGTGTTTCAGCAAGTGGTAGTTGGTCGATAGCTGCTTCAGCGGTACTAGCAGAGGGCACGTATTCAGTACGCGCAGAAGTGACGGATGCAGCGGGTAATATTGGTATTGATACTGATAATGGAGGCGTGATCGATACGCAGGCACCGAGCTTTAATATCAGTCCACTTAGTCCCACGAACGACACAAACCCGACGATCTCAGGGACCAGCGATGAGCTCGGTGCAACAGTGACTTTAACTGTTACAGATGCAAATGGTGATGAACAAACTTTAATAGCTACAGTGTTAGGTGATGGTTCTTGGTCAGTTGAAGTACCTACAGCGCTCGCTGAAGGTAGCTTTGAAGTTACAGCGAGTGTGACTGATGATGCAGGTAATACGAGCAGTGATACTGAAACAGGCGGGGTAATTGACACTATCGCACCGACGGTGAGCATTGACGCGCCAGAATTAACGAACGACAACACGCCGCTGGTAACGGGCACATCAGACTTAGCCAACAGCGATATTATCGTGACCTTCACTGACAGCAATGGCAGTCACAGTGTGACGGTGCAAACGGATGACAATGGTCAATGGCAGGCAGAAGCCAGCCAAGCATTAGCGGATGGCAACTACAGTGTCAGTGTCAGTCTCAGTGATGCCGCAGGGAATACTGGCACCGCCAGTGATAGTGGGGTTGTTGATACTATTCCACCGGCACTTGCGTTTACGCCAACCTTCTTGTTAGGTCAAGTTGTGACATTAT
>NZ_JASDCD010000061.1:0-1892 GCF_030408095.1 Pseudoalteromonas sp. APC 3893 | reverse complement strand
AGAGGTTATGAGGCGCTGCGCTTATGAGGTGAAAGGTTCTAGAGAAGTGACTAGGTACTTGGTGTATAGATAATTCATTCCCTGTAACCCGTGGCTTTTCTCATTTACGCTCATTCACTTCTCTTTGCCCCCTGTGTCAGGATAGTTGTCGCCTCTAACTTTTAATAGAGGCAGATAAAATGAGACGTCGATTTACTCAAGAATTTAAAGTTCAAGCTGTTGAAAAAGCATTATCTCAATGTGATGATGTTCGTCTAGAAGATATTGCTGATGATTTAGGCGTCGGCTATTCAACGCTACAGCGGTGGATAGCACTTGCTAAAAAACATGAACTTGAAACTAAAAATAACGGTAGTCACATGACAACAGAAAAACGCCCTCATGACTGGAGCTTAGAAGACAGGCTCAACGCCATTATTGAATGTGCGAGTTTAGATGAAGCAGCTCTTAATGAATATTGTCGTGCCAAAGGCACTTTACCCGCATCATATTCAACAGTGGAAGCAAGATTTTGCTAAAGGGCCAGCAACGAAGCCTGTAAAATCAGACAGCAAGCAGCTCAAACAAGAAATTAAGCAGCTTCAAAAAGAGCTTAATCGTAAAGATAAAGCATTAGCAGAAACAGCCGCTTTACTTGTACTCAAAAAAAAAGCAGATGCGCTTTGGGGTTTCAACGAGGACGATTAACCAGCTCAACTGAACGTCATGAATTGATAAAGCTCATTACAGACGCGCAGAAATCAGGAGCAAGGCAAGCAAAAGCATGTGAGTTACTTGGTTTAACAACAAGAACAATCCAACGCTGGATTGAAGCTGAAGATATGATAGATAAGCGGACAAGTACGATAAAACGACCACCTAATAAGTTAACTGAATTAGAGCAACAGCGTATAATTAAGACGGTTAATTCAATAGAGTACGGGCATTTACCACCCTGCAAGATAGTCCCTAAACTATTGGATAAAGGTATGTGGATAGCATCAGAAAGTTCGTTTTATCGTGTTATGAAATCACATAACTTACTAACACACAGAGAAAAAGTAAAACCAAATAAAAAGATAAAAAAGCCAAAAGCGCTCAAGGCAACACGTGCAAACGAAATTTATACATGGGATATCACGTATTTGCCGACAGCAGTTAAAGGTCAGTTTTTATACTTATATTTAGTGATGGATATTTATAGCCGAAAAATAGTTGGTTGGCAGGTTCATGACACACAACTAAGCACACTGGCGGCTGATTTAATGGTCGATATTTGCAGGCGAGAGCAGGTAAAACCTGAGCAAGTCACGTTGCACTCTGATAATGGCAGTCCGATGAAAGGAGCAACGTTATTAGCGACATTGCGGGAGTTAGGGATTGTGCCTTCATTTAGCCGACCATCTGTGAGTAACGATAATCCGTATTCTGAGTCATTATTTAAAACATTAAAGTATCGCCCAGAATACCCTGAAAAAGCCTTCGAAGATATAGCGAGCGCAAGGAAATGGGTTAACGGATTTGTAGATTGGTACAACGATGAACATTTACATAGCGGTATTAAGTTTGTCACGCCAAATCAGCGTCATTTAGGTTTAGATAAAGCGATCCTAGCGGAACGTCATCGGGTTAATGAAATAGCGAAATTAAAGAATCCAAGTCGTTGGTCAGGAAAGTCTCGAAATTGGACAATGATCAATGAAGTAAATTTGAATCCAGAGAAAAAAGAGGAAGTGCGGGCGGCATAAAATTTAACTTGATGCGACAACTAACTTGAAAAACTCCGCTTTGTGCAAATAGGTTTTAAGTTATTTATTCACAAAGAGGTTATGAGGCGCTGCGCTTAAGAGTGAAGGTACAAAGAAGACACTAGGAGTTAGGGGTAAAATATATATTTTTGTTTTCTCATTTAC
>NZ_JASDCD010000060.1:0-1954 GCF_030408095.1 Pseudoalteromonas sp. APC 3893 | reverse complement strand
TCTCTCGCGATTTAGCCCTTGCCATTCGCTAGTAGTTATCGTTTAATAACAGTATGTTATTTAAACGGCGATCTTCCTACAGAGGACTTTCACCTCATAAGTCAATGCCCATGTCGGGCGTACACAAACAATTAAACAAGGACAAAAATAGTTGGTTTTGCTCCTTCGTCGCTTATTTTAACCAACTATTTTTTGCCCGTTAATTGGGCGTTAGGTGCCAATGAAGATCGTATTACTAACTTTGCTTCTGCTTTTTTCATTTAGAGTCTCTGCTGTGGAACCTTGTGAACCAGTCCCAGAGGGCAAGCAAAGACGAGATGGTGTTTGTTCATATGAAGATGCTGCATTTAGAGCTCGTCAGGTTTTTAGCTACATATTATCTTTAAAAAAATACTGTGATAACGCAACCCAAGAAGAAATAAATGAGTGGTACTTAAGTAACAAACAGCTCATCGATAAAGCAGTTATCATCAGCAAGCAACCATTAAAAGAAATAGTAAAAAATACAGACGCGGCATTATGGCAATCTGAGAGTAGCATCAGAGTTAAAGAGTCTTGCTCATATGCTAAACGTAAAATACATAATACATCACCTTCGCTATTTGGTGGTCGAGTAGGTGAGTATTTGGATTCTTACGCACCTAACAAAGCAAATTAAAAAGTACGGACAAAAAACAGTTGGCTTTGTTCGTGCCTCTCAAATTATAGCCAACTATTTTTTGCCGTTTATTTGCGGCGTTAAGTTTCTAGGAGAGTCATGAAGGAGCATCGGGTAAATTCTTTTGGTGAATTACATAATGTCCTACAGAGATTTAAGAAATCCAATAAGTGGGTTTTTCGCGGTCATGTAGACCCAAGCTGGGAATTATTACCAAAAGCAGGAAGACTTCCTTATTCGGAATCAGATGATTTAAATATCCTAGATTCTTGGAAAAGGCGTGCTGTCGAGTTTTTAAAATCAGTTCCCGATAATGAGTGGGATTGGGTTGCTATTGCTCAGCATCACGGGTTGGCAACTCGATTATTAGATTGGAGTTATAACCCTCTGATTGCCGCATATTTTGCATCAACACATGAGCACGATACTGATGCTCATATTTATTGTTATAAACCTAATTGGTATTTAATAGCCGAAAAAACTAAACCGAAAACCTATAAAGGTGTGTCTCTATTTAAACCCAAAGGAGTCGTACCGAGAATAACAAGACAAGGTGGTGTATTTACGGTACATAGTGACCCAACAACCCCACTCAACAAAAGCCTAGATAAAAAAGATGAACTTGAATTAATCATCATCAACAAAAGCTATGTGCGGGATTTACTTTTTGATTTAAATCATTACGGTATTAATAGTGCTAATGTATTTCCTGACCTAGACGGTTTATCTAAACACGTAAACTGGTATTCAGAAAATAGAGATTTCTGGGACGGTGGGCTCGGAGAAGACGAAACTTAACACATATGAGCCTTAACTCTGTCAATAGGCAATAGTACTCTTTTTGACCGTTTTTATAAATTGACGGTCAATTCTAAATCAATAAACAAATTCGTTTACTTCGTCTGTCGATGCGGCTGTTAAGCAAGTAGCTTACGGCAAACACATATAGGCGCGTTACGCAGTAATCGATTATTGCGATCTCATCGCAGCCAGGTTTTTCCCATATCCTTTTGGGCTTACTGGGGCACTACGACTAAATGGATTTAGGAGGTAGAGCGAAGCAGGATGCCAGAGCCGAGACATTCATCGGTTAACCTGATCATGGCACTATTCAAGGCGGCTGGTTTCATCAATGTGATCCAGTTAGATTTAGGTGCGTAACGCAGTTATCAAGTCAGGTGTAAGCGACTTTGTTTATTGTATTAATGCACGCGTACTGAGCGTCTAATCAAGGCAAGTGGCTTAGGTCTGTAGGCATATAATCAGGTTAAACCTTGTTGGTTATCAACTCACCCA